>JAEZJL010000313.1 GCA_023415815.1 Bacillota bacterium
ATGTCACCGACGACGGCGCCGAAACAGACTTAGACCTCGGACACTACGAGAGGTTCATAGACGAAAATCTCAACAAGAACAGCAATGTAACAACAGGGAAGGTCTACTGGTCCATCATAAGCAAGGAAAGAAAGGGAGACTTCCTGGGAGGCACGGTACAGGTAATACCGCATATAACCAACGAAATAAAGGACAGAATATACAGGGTAGGCAAATCCGACCACACCGATGTGGTGATAACCGAAATCGGGGGAACTGTCGGAGACATAGAGAGCCTACCCTTTCTTGAGGCTATAAGGCAGGTCTCGACGGAAATCGGCAGGGAGAACGTCATGTACATCCACGTAACCCTGGTGCCGTATCTGGGCAAATCCGGAGAATTGAAGACCAAGCCCACGCAGCACAGCGTCAAGGAGCTCAGAAGCATAGGCATACAGCCGGATGTCATCGTATGCCGGAGCGAGAGGAGCCTTTCGAAGGATTTGAAGGATAAGATAGGCCTGTTCTGCAATATACCCGGGGACTCGGTCATCCAGAACATCGACGTCGAAATACTTTACGAGGTCCCTCTGTTACTTGAAAAGGAAGGACTCGCCGACATCGTCTGCAAACGCCTGGCCCTCACCTGCCGGGAGCCTGACCTGACGGAATGGAAGGAAATGGTTGAGAAGCAGAGAAATCTCAGTAAGACCGTAAACATTGCCCTGGTAGGGAAATATGTCGAGCTGCACGACGCGTACCTGAGCGTTGTGGAGGCCCTCAAGCACGGCGGTATAGCCAATAATGCCGAGGTCAGGGTCATGTGGGTCAATTCCGAGTATCTCGATGCCGGCAATCTTGAAAGCCAGCTGCGTTGCGCTGACGGCATCCTGGTGCCGGGCGGCTTCGGAGACAGGGGCATCGAGGGAAAGATACTCGCTGCGGGATATGCCAGGGAGCATAAGATTCCCTATTTTGGAATATGCCTCGGTATGCAGATGGCCGTTATAGAGTTCGCAAGGAATGTATGCGGGATGACCGACGCGCACAGCTCGGAGTTTACCGGCACCTCGAAACACCCGGTCATAGACCTCATGCCCGAGCAGAGGGATATCGATGAAATGGGCGGGACGATGCGTCTGGGGATATATCCGTGCAAAATTAACGAAGAAACAAAGGTGTTTACGATATACAACGACGAGCTCATCTACGAGAGACACAGGCACAGGTACGAGTTCAACAACGAGTTCAGGGAGGAGCTCACAAGCAGGGGGCTGATCCTTTCGGGACTCTCGCCCAGCGAAAGGCTGGTTGAGATCGTGGAGCTGAAGGAGCATCCATGGTATATAGGAGTGCAGTTCCATCCGGAATTCAAATCAAGACCGAACAGACCGCATCCCCTGTTCAGGGATTTCATCAGAGCCTCGCTGGAAAAGAACGAGAATCGAAGCTGAAGCAGCTGTATGACCGAAGGACCTCAGCCCTGAATGGGCGGGGTCTTTTTCATATTTGATTTCGGAGGTTTACGGAAAGTATAAATCCTGCCTTGATTGACAATACTTATTAGTACTACGGCAAATATCCATTAAATCTGTTTTCTGTAGTATAAATGAATAAAATAGCAGGGGGATTTACAAATGAGCAGGGCCGCCATCCTATTGAAAAGTCTCGGGACCATACAGCGCGCGGGTAACGCCGTCAGGATATGCATAACGCTTCTAGTGACCGCCGCGGTGGTTGCCGGACTTCTTGCAGGGAGCTATTCGGAGAACGTGAACAGGGATCTCGCAGACAGCCTGATAAGGCTCCATGTGGTAGCAAACAGCGATTCGCCGGCGGATCAGGCCCTGAAGAGGAACGTGAGGGACGCCGTGCTTGCATATATGGGCGAGCAGCTGAAGGACTCAAAGGATATAAACCGGACCAGATATATTATTAATGAAAGAATGAACGATATCATCAGGCTGGCTTCCGAAGAGCTGAAGAAAAACGGGTCCGACTATACGGTAAAGGCCTCGCTCGGCAGTTATCCGTTCCCTACCAAGGCATACGGGGATGTGACGCTGCCCGCGGGAAACTATCAGGCCCTCAGGATCGTGATCGGCAGTGGCGAGGGCGCCAACTGGTGGTGTGTGCTGTTTCCGCCGCTGTGCTTTGTGGATGTGACGCACGGCACAATACCGGACACGGTCAAGGATGAACTGAAATCGGCACTTACCGATGAGGAGTACAAGCTGATAACCACTGCCGACAGCGAAAGCGAGATACCGGTTAAAATAAAATTCAAGGTCGTCGAATTTTTCCAGGATTCGAGCATCAAGTTTGCAGGCCTGATCAACAGGGTATTCGTATCCTCCAGGTAAATACTTTCCCCAAAATAAAATCCGTCCTTTTTTTCATATATAAAAAGAGCGAAATTTCTTGACTCATTACGCCATCTTCTGTATAATGAGTGCTAATATTTTTCTGGGAAAAGTATATATCACAAATAAAGGAGGTTGTTTAAAGTGGCTTATTTCTACAGTGAGCCGTCAAGAACTTTCAGCGAGTACCTTTTGATTCCAAACCTGACGACCAAAGACTGCACCCCTCAAAATATTTCACTCAGAACACCCATTGTAAAATTCAGCAAAGGCCAGAAATCGCCGCTGTCGATAAATATTCCCCTTGTTTCCGCCATAATGCAGGCGGTTTCCGATTCCGGCATGGCCATAGAGCTTGCCAGGTGCGGGGGTCTGTCCTTCATATATGTCTCCCAGCCTATCGAGCAGCAGGCGGAAATGGTAAGCAAGGTCAAGAAATACAAGGCCGGCTTCGTTGTGAGCGATTCAAACCTCAAGCCCGGCGACAGCCTGAAGGATGTCATAAACATGAAGGAGGGGACCGGACATTCAACGATAGCCATAACTCATGACGGGACTCCGACGGGCAAGCTGCTCGGCATTGTGACAAGCAGGGACTACAGGATAAGCAGGACGCCTCTGGACAGGCGTATAAGCGAATTTATGACTCCGTTCTCCTCGCTCATCTACGCCGAGGAAGGCATATCCCTAAAGGAAGCCAACGACATGATATGGGACCACAAGCTCAACTGCCTGCCAATCATCGATAAAAATCAGAACCTCGTCTATATGGTCTTCAGAAAAGATTACGACAGCCATAAGGAAAATCCGAACGAGCTCCTTGATTCCAACAAACGCATCATCACGGGCGCTGGAATAAATACCAGGGATTATACCGAGCGCGTGCCGGCGCTGGTGGAAGCCGGAGCCGATATTTTATGCGTCGATTCCTCTGACGGCTATACGGAATACCAGAGGGAAACGATCGAATGGATCAAGAGCGAGTACAACGACGCGGTGAAGGTGGGCGGCGGAAACGTTGTGGACAAGGAGGGCTTCAGGTACCTTGCCGAGGCGGGCGCCGACTTTGTCAAGGTAGGCGTAGGCGGAGGCTCGATCTGTATCACCAGGGAGCAGAAGGGCATAGGCAGGGGCCAGGCTACGGCTGTTATCGAGGTCGCAAATGCAAGGGACAACTATTACAAAGAGACCGGGATATACATACCGATATGCTCCGACGGAGGTATCGTCCATGATTACCATATGACTCTCGCACTGGCCATGGGCGCCAATTTCATAATGCTTGGCAGATATTTCGCAAGGTTCGATGAAAGCCCCACAAGAAAGCTCAAGATAGGTAATAACTATGTGAAGGAATACTGGGGCGAGGGCTCGAACAGGGCGCGCAACTGGCAGAGATACGACATGGGTGGCAAACAGAAGCTGGACTTTGAGGAGGGAGTGGACTCCTATGTGCCCTATGCGGGCAAGCTTAAAGACAACCTTGATATAACCGTAAGCAAGCTCAAGGCCACCATGTGCACCTGCGGGGCCAGGAGCCTCGATGAGCTGCACGATGTGGCAAGGCTCACGCTGGTGTCTTCAACAAGCATCATAGAGGGCGGAGCGCACGACGTAATATTGAAGGACAGCGAAACCTCGGTGTAGCAAGGACAGGGGACACACCTCTCCCGCCGATGGACAGGGCGTCGAGGTATGTTCCCTTTTTAATTATACTTTTTTGCATATTAGGTACTGCTCTGAAATAATATTCAATTATAGCGCTGATAAATCGGATGGGTGCATGGCGGATATAGCTCTTGTCATTTTTGAAGCCGGGGACGGCGGCGTAAAACCTCAAAATCCGGCGTCAAGACTGTTTTTTAATACTGCTTTTCTGAAAACCTCCCTTTTTTCCGGACTGTTTTTGCGGCTCGGAAGCAAACGCGTTAAAGCCGGGATAAAGAGGGTGGAGCTGATGGAAGATACCGGAGCCCGGATCATTAAGCTGCCATTTCCGGCCGGCCGGCTGTCCGTCCTCAGCAGCAGCGCTGTAAAAGGCTTTATCGAAAGGCTCCGTACCGAGAACGGGATAGAAGAATGCTTCATGCCCTCAGGCGCGTCCGCGGATGCCGTATACAGGGATTACAGGATAAGGAGGGATGCCGCGCAAATCATATATAAAGCGCATCTTCCGTATATTCTCGAGGATCTATACGAAAGCAGGGGCATCAGGGCCGGATCGCTGGATACAGTGGTTGTCCCAGGCGAGGACAGGCAGGAGCTTATAAGCATAATAAGGCGTATCGAGCCCTATTTCAGGTATATAACGGTGGCTGCCCCCCAAAGCGGGGATATCGAAGCGGAGCTGGCCGGGATATCCGCGGAATCCGGTTTAACGGTCAACGTCTGCTGCAACTGGAAGACGGCTCTTAAAAATGCCGATTTGATAATCAACCTGGCCGGAGCACAGGCTTTATCAAGGTACAGGATGAAGCCGAGATCGCTTTTGCTGAATTTCAATAACGGGGCAGGCGTAAGGCTGGACGGGGAAAACACGGTCGTCAACGGCATCGACTATATTCTGCCGGCAGATGTGTTCGCCAGTCTGGGAACGGAAGTGCTGCGCCACTTCAATAAAAAAGAGCTCGCGGAAATGGTAATGGATATCAGACTGCACGCCTATACCGTCCGGACGCCGGATGAGGACTGTGCCGCAAGGGTCCTAGAGGAGTTCGGGAAATGCGGCTGCAGGATCACGGGCTATGCAGGCCGGAGAGGCAGCCTTAAAGCCGAGGACGTAATAAGCTCACTGAGAAGCCATCACGCTCCGGGCTCGGGATAAATTAACGCTTTTGTAGCGGGCTCTTCTTGACAATTATGTGCATAGTATTTTATAATGAAAAAAACCATTAAACTGTATTTTTATATTAATCAGGCACTGTAAGAAATATCCAGTGCTATTTATATTTAGATAATCTAACATGGTATAGCATACGCAAGTCGGACAGGGCCGGGGCCCCGAGGCTTTTGTATGTACAGGCGGCGGAGATAGCGGAGAATCGCGCCTTTGTCGAATAAATACGGGTCAATTGCATATATTATCAACACAAATTTATGTGTAAAGGAGTGGCTTCAAATGACGGGTAAGGAAGTCATACTGACTTATGAGGGCCTAAAAAAACTTGAAGAAGAGCTTGAATTCCTTAGAGGTTCAAAAAGAATGGAAATAAAGGAAAGAATTAAACAAGCTCTGTCCTTTGGCGATCTCTCAGAGAATTCGGAATATGACGAAGCAAAAAACGAACAGGCATACGTCGAGGGAAGAATAGCCCAGATTGAGTCTATGCTTAAGCATGCAAGGGTCATTGACGAAGAGGATGTGAGCACCGAAAAGGTAACGATTGGCTCAAAGGTGAAGCTGCTTGATATGGAGTATAACGAAGAGGTGGTTTATTCAATCGTGGGCTCCGCCGAGGCGGACCCCTCAAGGTTTAAAATATCCAACGAATCCCCGGTCGGAAGCGCGCTCATGCAGAAGAAAAAGGGAAGCGTCGTAGAGGTGGCGGTGCCCGACGGCATTTTAAAATTCAAGATACTGAAAATTGAAAAATAAGGCTATTAAGCTTGTACACAGTGAATAATTTAATATATAATAAGCTATATATGATATCCGAATAACAGTTTACTTTTGTAAACTGTTATTCTTACATATAAGGCTGATGAAATCTGGGAGGATAAAATGGCTGACAATATCGAAAACCAAGGAGAGCTGCAGGATCTGAATGAAATATTGAAGGTTAGAAGGCTTAAATTGCAGGAGCTCCAGAAAAACGGGAAAGACCCCTTCATGGTCATAAATTATGACGTCACCCACTCCACTGTCGATATAACCGGGAATTTTGAGGCGCTTGAAGGACAATTCGTCTCCATGGCAGGAAGGCTGATGTCAAAAAGGGGAATGGGCAAGGCCAGCTTCTGTGATTTGCAGGACCGCGACGGCAAGATTCAGCTGTATGTGAAAATAGACGACGTCGGAGCCGAAGCTTACGAAGATTTCAAAAAATTCGATATTGGAGACATCATAGGAGTAAAGGGCACGGTTTTTAAAACCCATAAGGGCGAAATATCCATCAAGACGGGGAAGATAATGCTTCTGGCAAAGTCCATGCAGCCGCTGCCCGAAAAGTGGCACGGCCTCAAGGACGTCGACCTGAGATACAGGCAGAGGTACGTAGACCTCATAATAAATCCGGAGGTCAGAAAAACCTTCGTAACACGGAGCAGGATTATCAAAGGAATAAGGAAATACCTCGACGACAGGGGCTTTCTCGAGGTGGACACACCGCTTCTCAACACCATACCGGGAGGCGCTTCCGCAAAGCCTTTCATAACGCATCACAATACGCTTGACATCGATCTTTATCTCAGGATAGCGCCGGAGCTCTATCTTAAACGCCTTATCGTGGGCGGCATGGAAAAGGTATATGAAATGGGCAGGATGTTCAGAAATGAAGGCATGTCCATCAAGCACAACCCGGAGTTCACCATGATGGAGGTATATCAGGCCTACAGCGATTACAGGGGCATGATGGAGCTGACCGAGAACCTTGTCGCAACAGTTGCCGCGGAGGTTCTGGGTACGACCCGGATAACATACCAGGGCCAGGAGGTGGACCTCACTCCGCCATGGACCAGGCTTTCAATGACGGAAGCGGTGCTGAAGCATTCCGGCGTTGATTTCGACAGTATCAAGGACGACGAGGAAGCGAGGAATGCCGCCAGGGAAAAGAAGCTGCATGTCGATGCGAAGATGACGAAGGGCGAGGTGCTGAGCCTCATGTTTGAGGAGCTTGTCGAAGAGCACCTGGTGCAGCCCACTTTTATCACCGACTATCCCATAGAGATATCGCCGCTGACGAAGAAGAAGCCCGGAAGACCCGACCTTACCGAGAGGTTTGAGCTCTTTATAACCGGCAGAGAAATGGCCAATGCATATTCGGAGCTCAATGATCCGATCGATCAGAGGGAGAGATTTGTAAATCAAA
>JAEZJL010000346.1 GCA_023415815.1 Bacillota bacterium
ATATCGGACAGGTTGCGGTTCATATCCCATTTGATGTACTGTATATTGGCCTGAGAAAAGACCTGCGTCATGGCGTCGGCTATAAACCTGCGGACCTGAGGAAGGGTGAGGTCAAGCACGAACTGGTTGCGGCCATAGCACGGCTTCCTGTCGGGAGTGCGCACGATCCAGTCGGGATGTGCGCGGAAGAGGTCGCTGTCCTCGTTCACCATCTCAGGCTCAACCCACAGGCCGAACATCATCCCCAGCTTGTTTATCTTTGAAGCCAGCCCGGATATACCGTCGGGCAGCTTCTTTTTGTTGACATACCAGTCGCCGAGCGAGCTTTTGTCGTTATTGCGCTTGCCAAACCAGCCGTCGTCCAGCACAAAGAGCTCTATGCCGAGCTCTGCGGCCTCTTTGGCGAGCTTTATAAGCTTTGCCTGGTCAAAATCAAAATCGGTGGCCTCCCAGTTGTTGATCAGCACCGGCCTTTCCCTGTCGCGCCAGCAGCCCCTCACTATAGCATGATTGACAAAGCCGTGCAGGTTCTGGCTCAGGAGGTTCAGCCCGCCGCTCGAGTAGGAGAGCACCGCCTCCGGAGTGTAAAAGCTTTCTCCGTCCTCAAGCACCCAGCTGAAGGAGGAGGGATTGATGCCCGTCAAAAGCCTTGTCCTTCCCGGGTAGGTGACCTCGCATATCTCGCTGTGGCATCCGCTGTATATTAGGTTGAAGGCGTAACACTCGCCCTGCTGTTCGTTGCAGCCGTTTTTTATGAGCATGACGAACGGGTTGTGCCTGCTTGAGCTGGCACCTGTTTTGGAATCGTTCACATAGACGCCGGGCTTCAGCGCCCGGTCATTACGGCTGCGCTCGTTTGCCCAGCAGCCGTCGAATGTAGTGAAGCTGTAGCCACTGTCAAAGAGGTCAAGCTGCGCGCTCATCATGCGGCGGAGGTTTACCCGGCCGCCGCTGTTGTTTTTCAGCGAGGCGAAGCGTGTAATAACGTCAAACTGCTCGTAAACGCAGTAGAAAAGCGTCAGGGTCATCCCCTTTTCACTGTCGCAAAGCTCTATTTCAGTGGTCTCGCAGTCGTTTTCGTTCCCGGTTGCCGAGGGGAGTCCCGGTATTCCGACGCGTCCCCTATAGCTTTTGCGGCTCTTATACAGGAAGCTGGTGGTCATGCTTCCGTCGAGGTATGTCAGCTCGATTGCGGGCTCGCGGAAGTCGCCCCTGCCAAGACCCGAATACTCCAGGCACTGGTCGTCCAGCCCTATATTCGGCTGCAAAGGGTCGGTATACACCATTGTGCCGTAGGGCACGTGGTTTTTGGGCTGCAGAGGATAATAATCCTTCATCTCACGCAGCCTTTTGCCGTAGTGCAGGTTTTGAAGCTCCCCTGTAGGCAGCACATCCATGATATAGCTGGAATTCCTTGTGTTCAAATGTATTACCGTACCCATACGCCGCACCCCTTCCGCAGGCTGCCGCCCCGGTATATCCGGTCTTTTGCAATATGCGGCAGACATGGTAATATTCTATACTTTTCCGGCAATTCCTTCATTTTTCATCTTTTTTGCCGCCGGTGACCGGACAAAAAAGCAGACGGCTGTATGAATACCCTGCCGGATACTTATACTAAGCAATACAAAGACTTTGAATAACAGGTTTTTCGCTCATGTGGCGCAAAACCGGGAACAGGAAAGGAATACCGCAGGATGAAGGTTGCAATATTAGGCGCCGGGCTCTCCGGATTGGCATGCGCAAAGCGCCTCGAGGACAATAACATAGAGCCGGTGATATTTGAGAAACGTCACAGGGTGGGCGAGCGATTTCCCAATATGGAGGCCATCATGCAGCTGATGCACAGGCCGCTTAAGGACCCGCTCAACCATATCAATAAAAAATACGGTCTGAACTTACTGCCGGGCGGTATAACGCATACGCTGGAGATACATTCGCCTAAATACAAGGCGGTATTTTCGGGGGATAATATAGGCTATACGACAATACGCGGCCACGACGACCGCTCCCTGGAATGCCAGCTGGCCGCGCAGATAAAATCAAAGATCCGTTTCAACTCGACCGTTACCTGGCAGGAGCTTGAGAAGGATTTCGACCGGATCGTCATTGCCACGGGCGACCCTACCATCTCAAGGGAGCTCGGAGTATGGAAAACGGATACCGAGGCCTTTTTAAAGGGCTGCATCGTTAAAGGGAAATTCGACCTGGGCGTGGCAAAGATATGGCTGGACACAGGCCTCAGCAAGAACTGCATGGTGTATTTCGCGCCTTTTGACACCAATGAGGCCAGCTACTGCACCGTGGCGATCCCGTCCTCGCCCGAGGAGCTTGACAAGCTCTGGTCCCGGACCGTGGAAAAGCTGAAATTCAAGCCTGTGCCGCATACCGAGTTCAAATTTGAAGAGTTCAAGGTCGGAAGAGTCTCGACAAGGCAGATAGGGAACATACTGCTTACCGGAGCGGCCGGAGGCTTCGTTGAGCCGTTTATGGGCTTCGGACAGATTCCGTCTCTCCTGAGCGGCGTATTTGCGGCCGAAGCGATCCTTACAGGAAAAGACTACAACAAATTGACGGCGTGGCATAAAAAGCAGTATGCCGATTGCCTGACGATCCGAAAATACGTAAACGGGATGAATAATGAAGGTTTTGACGGCCTTGTCTCATTTCTCAACCTGCCCATGGCCGGAAACCTCATAGCCAATACAAACCTGCCCGTTTTGAACCTGGCGGCCAGGGCAATCCGCTCCGGGAATTTCATGAAAGGCCCCAGAAGCTGATTCCCGACGCCGGCTAAAAAGATATCGCCAATATGCAAAAGGTTTATTGATTTTCTCGCCATAATGCGATATAAAGTATATATAAGAAAAAGAATTCAGCCATTTTCTGCAGATGAGCCGTATCACGATATTTGTCTATGATTTGTCTGGTTATATCAAGGCCGATCCGACGGAGTGATAACTTAAAATGTGCAAAAATGCTTTGAATCGCATTGGCGAATTTGCGGACGCCGGGCTTGAAGCCGAATTCTTTCAGCAGGATATGCTGAAGGAAATGCGCAATATCAAATCGATCACCCTGATATTCGGACTGTTGAACACCCTGTTTCTTATCCCGGATTATTTTCTTATCAGGGAGGACAAGGCCTTCGGCTTGATTGCGGCCGCCCGCCTGATTTTTTTGCTCCTGGTGCTTGTGTTTTACGCGAGGATGGGCCGTATCAGGGGCTACAGGGCGCTTGCAAATTGGCTTACGGCTTTTGAGGCGCTTGCCGTTTTTACCTTCCTGTTTGTTTTCTGCCAGTACAGATCGCCGGATTTCCTTATACAGGCGTTCGGGATCATGATCATCCTACTGGTGGTCTTTATGATCCCCAACCGCTGGATCAATGCGTTAGCCGCCTCTCTGTCCGTCAGCGCCTCGTTTATACTGCTGTCCGCATGCTTTATAACCGATCTGAAGCTGTCCGAGTTTCTGGCGGGCGTCATATATATTACTATTTTCATTATATTGACCGGCATCATTTCATACCGCATCAATTATTTTAAAAGGGTCCAGTTTGCCGGAAATAAGGAGCTCATCCGGATGTCGGTCACGGACAGGCTCACCGGGGCCTGCAACAGGACAAAATTCGACGATGAGCTCGAGCGCTGTATTGAAGCCTCCGTGAGATTCAACATGCCGCTTTCGCTTGTCATCCTCGATTTCGACGATTTCAAAAAAATAAACGACACCCTCGGGCATCTCGCCGGAGACAGCGTGATTATAGAGTGCGCAGGCCTGATAAGCGGCAGTGTCAGAGACGGCGATGTTTTCGCAAGGTGGGGCGGGGATGAATTCGTCATATTGCTTCCCGAAACCGGCAGGGAAGAGGCAATGGACCTTTCCAAGGCTTTGAAGCGCAGAATTGAAGAATACGCGTTTAAAATGGCCGGACATGTCACCTGCAGCTTCGGAGTGGCCCAGTTATCCTCCGGAGACGGAATCGAAGGCCTTTTACAGAGGGCTGACCAGATGCTTTACGCGGCTAAAAACGCAGGCAAGAACGCCGTAAGGGGCTAGGCCCGCCCGCATGCGCGATAAATATGGAATATAGCCCTCCGCCCGCGCATAAATGATATGGGGTGCATGGGCATGGTAATTATCGTAACAAGGAAAAGCTTTTTGAGGATCGTGATTTTGTCTGTCCTGGCTATCGCCGCGGGGACCGGCATCTGCCTGTATGGTGGGCATTTACGCGGCACTGATGCGGCGGTTTACGGATATGTCGAGATATTTGACATAACCGAGGGCAGGGTGGTAAAACAGGTTGAGCCGGACATAAAAATACAACGGGAAGCTGAAAAACTCCTTAAGGATGTTTCCGGGCTGTATACCAGGCTGAGGCCGCTGCCTGACAGCGGGCTCATCGTCAGGATTCCCCTGGAGCCTCCGGCGGATATAAGGAACGAATGGCTGAACGGCTGCGGCATCACCCGTGTCGATGCTTTATACATTCTGCTCCCCGGTGAGGGCGCGCCGTA
>JAEZJL010000096.1 GCA_023415815.1 Bacillota bacterium
GTATTCAGGAGCGAAGCCGCCAGAAACCACAGGATGAACCACGGAAATATCTTTTTGAAGCTGTAGCCGACCTCCCCTTTTCTGCTTGCTTCCCTTTTCTTGCGGATGGAGACCACTGCCGCAAATATCAGGGAGATGGGAATAATCATGGTCGTCCTTGTGAGCTTCACAATGGTGGCATAGGCTCCCGCCGCATTGCTGTAAGCGTAGCCCGCCGCCACAACGGACGAGGTGTCGTTGATGGCGGTCCCTGCCCAGAGGCCGAAGGCATTGTCGCCAAACCCGAGCAAATGTCCGAGCGGCGGAAAAATCAGGACCGCAATGACGTTGAACATAAAGACCGTGGATATGGAATAGGCAATGTCCCTGTCCTCAGCTTCTATAATCGGCGATATGGCAGCAATAGCGGATCCGCCGCAGATAGCCGTCCCCATCCCGATCAGGCTTGTAAGCTTCAAAGGTATGCCCATAAGCCTTCCAAACCCGTAAGCCGCGAGGAAAGCCGCGGAAAGGGTGAAAATCATAACATAAAGCGAGGAAAGCCCTACCTTATACACCTGGGAAAGGCTCAGCCCTCCCCCCAGCGCAACGATGGACCACTGAAGCACCTTTTTTGAGCAAAAGCCCAGGCCCGGTTTTACCGCTTTGGGCTTTTTCCATATGCTTCCGATCAAAATCCCCAGTACGATGCCGAAAACCGGGCCTCCGACGATGGGCGCCAGCCTGCCGAGCAGTGTTGCAAGGACTGCCAGGAGCAGGGCAAGCAGCAAACCCGGCGCTGTTTCTTTAAGCTTATTCATGCTGCGACCTCCGATAGATGACTATTATTATTTATATAATAGTCCTGCCGCAGCCAAATTTCAAATCAGGATAAGTACTCCTGCCGCCCTACTGCCCTGAAAGGGGAACGGCAAACTCGAACCGGGTGTATTTTCCAGCCTGCGTGTCCACCCTGACCGTACCGCCGCTTTCCGCCACCGCGGACTGCACCGCCGCAAGTCCGATTCCTCTTCCCGAAAGCATGTCCACCGTGTTTTTAGTCGAGAAGCTGTCATGAAATATGATCCCAAGGATTTCTTCTTCGGATAGGCAATTGATTTCAGGCTCGGTATAGATTCCCTTTTCAACGGCCTTTCTCTTCACAGCCTCGGTATCGATTCCTTTTCCGTCGTCGCATATGCTTAAAACAAACTTATCTTCGTATTTTTTTATATCGCAGGTGATCATTCCGGCTTCCGGCTTTCCCGAGTCGATGCGTTCATCGGGCGCTTCAATGCCGTGATCCGCTATGTTTCTGAATATATGTGCGAAGGATTTGGCAAATTGGCTGCTCATGCTTCTGCTGATATAAACATCGTGACCGGATATTTCAAAATCCTTCAGCTTCTTGCCCAGTCTCTCCGCCGCAGCCCTGGTATAATCGTTGTAATCGCGCAGGATATCCTTTATGTTGGGGTATAAAAGACTGTCGAAAAGCCTGAGTATCCTTGTCTTTTCATCTCCCCGGAAAGCCTCGCCGATCTGCTCCTCCACCTCTGCCAGCCTGCTTCCGCTGAGCTTGAACGTATCATCCTTTTCAAAAAACCGGGGTCCCAGGGCTTCCGCAATTATTCCGGCGTCCTTTTCCAGCAGGCTGTCGCAGTTGATTTTGTCCAGAAATCCGGTGATGTCTTCCATACTCACCGTATCCGCACCTTTGGTCATATCCGCCAGTACGTCTTCCAGCTTATGCAGCTCTGAGGAGGTATTGTGCAGAGAATTCAGCGAAAAGTCGCCCTTCATTGTATGAACCTTCCTGTATATGGCGTAGAGGCCTGCGCGCATATCTTTTCCGTCTCCGAGCAGGCTCCGGGCGCCCTGCGTGAAGAAATCCCTCAAATCGGCGATCGCCTGGTTTATTTCCTCCTTACAGCTTATTGCGCGGATAATGAGCTTTACGTTTCTCTTTTCTTCGGCATTTTTTAATTCCAGAGCCTTTTTCTCGGTAATATTCGTAAGGATTATCATGATCGATTTTTCATTCGGGTTGTTGATCACCTTATACTCGATTTTAATGTACTTTTGCCTTATTGCGATTTCCTGCGGCAGGATCGACAGGTATGCCCTGCTGCGCGCTTTATTATCCTCCCTGAAAACAGCCTGGAAGGCGTCCTGCATAAGGCTGACGGTCCCATCGTCAGTATGCTCCCTTATAATATCCGGAAAGCTCCTTCCGCATATCGGGGCCTCGAAGATCTCTTCGCATTCCCTGCTGTATTCCCCCGATACGGCCAGATCGCCTCCAAAGGAAAGAAAGCCCTGCCCCGCATTATCCAGAAGGTTCTTTATTGAGTAGTTCTTACGCTCGATTTCCATACGGTGCTGCTTTTCCGCTTCATTGGCCTGCTTCAATATCGCCTGCTGCTTGTTCAGAAGCTCTATTTCACGTTCCTTTGTCCTCGACATTTCCATCAGAAATTCGCTGATGCTTATCACCCCGGCGTACCGGTCGTTCTCAAGGACGATGATATGATCGTAGAGGCTCTCCTTGCTCCGGTTCATCGCGATAAAGCCGAGCTTCGCCATATCGCATGAAATATCCACGCATACGATATCGTGCTTCATTATCAGGGCGATGTTACGTCTCATGTAAATCGTATATCCGTATTGTCTGCCCACCTTCTGATAAAAATCGTTTCTCATGATTATTCCGGCGGGCTTTTCCCCGTCGATCAGGACAACGCCCTCGGCATTCTCGTTCTGCTCGAAATAGTCGTGGATTGTGCTTCCGTTTTCGGCAATAGAAAATGTAGGCGCATGTTGCACCAGCTTGGCGACGGTTTCAATCATAAAAATCCCCTCAGCTTTACGGCTACTCCAATAATTCCTTAATGGTACTGCTTATCTGATCATCCTCATAGGGCTTTGTAATATAATTCTTCGCACCGGCGTTCAGCGCCTCAAGGATTTTCTCCCCTTTTCCGAGAGCTGTGATCATGATCACCTTTGCATTCTTGTGCGATTCCATGAGCTTTTTCAGGACCGCGATCCCGTCCATGCCGGGCATTGTTATGTCCATTGTTACCAGGTCCGGCAGCAGCGCCTCGTACTTTTCAAGCGCCTCGGCGCCGTCGGAAGCCTCGCCGGTTACCTCGTGCCCGGCGTCTTCAAGAATTTTCACCAGCTTCTTCCTTGATACGGCCGAGTCGTCAACCACCAGTATTTTTGCCATGTGATGAACCTCCATTGTGATATATTCATTGGCTTGTTTCTAAACGAATTCCGGTATTCCGTCCGCGAATATGAAATCAATTTTTCCGAAGCTTAAGTAGCAGGGTATCAGATACATGCTCCCAACCGGCCTGGCCGTACCGTTTTCCCTGACCTCCGAGGGATACAGCTCCAGTTCGACGCCTTTATGGGACAGATTTGACAGGAACAGGCCGTTCTGGCAGTTCATAAATTCGCCCAGCGAATCCCTGGCCAACGCATCCATTCCGCCGCATTCCTCCTTCGCATAGATGGAGGCGAATTTCGCCATGACGCTTTCCGCACCTGCAAAACCGGTGAATAGATTGTGCTTTCCCTCCATCCTTTGCGTCACAAGGTAGTCATATGAAAAGGAATGGATTTCCCTTGCCTCGTCGAGCCTCACCTCGTCGTCGATAAACCTTACAAGGTTCCTGATAAACAGCTCGAAGTAATCGCGGTAGATATAGCTGTCGCCGGAGCTGACATTTCTGAAGAATATTTCGACGATCTTTTCGATATTGTTATTTTTGAGAGCTTTGATTTCATCGTTATTGAGGCCCGATTCCTCCTTATATTGAATGAGCACGGCCTCGTATTTCTCAAAAGTGAAATAGCCCTTCTCGATCAAAGCCTGTCCCAAAAAGACGTTTGATTTTTTCTGCATAGTAAGCAATTCATCCAGCTGGCCCTCCGTCATGTAGCCCTCTTCGACAGCCAGCTCGCCGAACCTTTTGTCTTTCGCGGTCTGCAGCTTGTGCACCCGGTTCACCTGGGCCGCGTCCATATATCCCGCGTCGATCGCCAGGATACCAAGCTTGACCTTCACCGCTTTTTGCTCTTCCAGGACGATTCTGAGCTGTTCGGGCGTTATAAACTTTTTCTTCAGAAGATAGTCCCCAAAATATTGATTAAACACTAAAAAGTCCTCCTTAAGCCGTGTAATTTATATCAGTCGCCTTCCAAGAAATCCATGAATTCGTCGTTTATCCCGTCCTCATCGCCGACGATGAGGATCAGTTTTTTTTTAAGAACATCAATGTATCGTAATCAATCACCTTGAATTTGACTCCCAGCATGTTATTTGCCTTCCTCATGACCGTACAGCTGATTTCCGAAGCCATATCCCGCTCCCCGCAGTCCATATCGATCGAAACCGCAATTTTTTCGCCCTCAGTCACGTCAATAGCCTCTTCCGATCTGAACAGAAAACCGCTCAAGCTGAAATTCAGTATTTCGCCTCTGAAGATCCTGTCTTTATGCAGAACTTTTCCGCTGACTCCGTAATCGGCCCTGGTTATTTTCCTTTTCTCTTCGAATGTGGGCATTTTTTTATCTCCTTGTAAAAATATTTCGATAAATATTTACATAACCAACTATATCACCGCAATATTATTGCAATGTTATAGTTCTGTAATTTATTTTTTAAAGCCCGGGAGGATACGGCCCCTGTCCATATGGTTTCGGCGGCGTTTCCCTGCGCCGGAATAAAAATGTGCGGCAAATCGGGCTCAACCGGAGGGTAACGGTATATATTTAGTAAGGGAAATTTATCGTAAAGGTTGGAGCTATGGCCAGACTCTATCTTATATCTATAAGAAGAAGGCATATTGCCTGTTTTATTGCAGCTGCGTCACTTGCCATTTGCATATACGGCTTTTTTGTTGCCGACGCGGGAAAGAAACAATCTCTGAAGCCGGTGGATTATGGTGAGAATACAAGCGCCGGAGGAAAGCTCGCCATCATTATCGACGATTTCGGGCAGGACAGGGGCGGAGTGAAAGAAATGATGGCAATCCGCAGGCATCTGACCTTTGCCGTTATGCCGTTTCTCGAGTTTTCCCGTGTGGACGCCGAAGCCGCCTATGAAAAGGGTCACGAGGTTATTGTTCATCTGCCGCTGGAGCCGAATCACGGCAGGATGAGCTGGGTCGGTCCCAGGCCTATAATGACGGGTATGAAAATTGCCGACATGAAGCAAATAATACAGGACGCTTTCGAAAGCGTGCCCCATGCCGCCGGAGCCAATATACACATGGGTTCTAAGGCAAGCGGTGAAGAAGCCGTAATGTCCGGCGTCCTCGACATCATCGAGGAAAAGGGCCTGTATTTCGTCGACAGCCGGACGGCAGACCGTCCGATCGGCAAGAAGCTTGCCGACGCCAGAGGCGTGTCGTGCTTCGAAAGGGATATTTTTATTGACGAGGGACGGACTAAGGATGCTATAAAAAGGCAATTGAAAAAATCGGAGGATATCATATTGAAGAAGGGCGAGGCGATCGCCATTGGCCATGTGGGGCCGGAAGGCGGAAAGGCAACGGCGGAAGCCATTTCGGAAATGCTGCCCGAATTCGACAGCAAAAATATACGGCTGGTTTTTGTATCCGAATTATCGGATTGACCGGCCGTACGTTGTCACAGCAGATTTTTTACAATGTCCGTCACTGCGCTCAATGTCCCGATCGTGCTTCCGATATTTGCCATGACGACGACCAGGATTATTTTCAGGAAGCGATTTTTTAAAAGGCCTTTGAGGCTGAGTATGTCGGTTGGAATGTTATGGATATCCTGCACCGTAGGCTTTTTTATTGCGGCCTCGACCAGCCCGGCGAACCAGCCGCACGCCAGCATGGGGTGCAGCGTCGTGATGGGGGCCGCGACAAAGGAGGTGAGGATGCTGAGCGGATGCGCCAGCGATAAGGCGGTGAACAGGGCGGCCAGCGCACCGGTCCACAGCACCCATGCCGATAACTGCTGCAGGCCGGTCTGCACATTGAGGATGAAGGCGTAAGTAAGCAAGCCCGCGATGGCCGCAGGGACAATCCAGCCTGCAAGCTTTGAAAAACGGCTTCGCGGCGGTACCGACGAAATATCGGCGATATCCTGCTCACGGAATATTTCCTCCTTGACGCCCGGCACATGTGCGCCGCCCAGAACGGCAACCACCTTTTTGCCTGGCGCTCCCTTGATTTTGGCCGCCAGGTATTTATCCCGCTCGCTGATCAGTATTTCACCGACCTGAGGAAATTGCTCCCTCATACCGGCCATTGCCGATTCAAGCATATCCTCCTGCAATAAATCCTCCAGATCCTTATCCGAGATCTCCGTATCCTTGTCAAAGGAGAAGATCAGGCTGGCAAACAGCTTTACCTTTTCCCAGAAGCTCAGTTTACGCCATATGCGAAGAAACGTCGTCTGGATGCTGCGATCCGCGAGCACCAGGCTTGCCCCGATATCCTTCGCGCTTTCTATGCCCTGAATCATTTCGCCGCCGACAGACGTATCCAGCTTTTTGGCCATCTTTTTCTGATAGGAGCCCAGGGCGAGATTCGCTATAAGAAAGCCGATCCTCTTTGATTTGATGACCTTGACGATATCGGTGCTCTCCCAGGCTTTCGGGTTCAGTATATTTTTATACCTTTCCTCGTCCAGCTCTACGCAAACGCTGTCCGGACGCTCTTCCGCTATTACCTGCTTTACAAGCTCGGCGCTGTGCTTGAGCACATGCGCCGTCGCAACAAGTATGATTTCCTTGTCCTGGTAATTCAATCTGGTGATATTGTTTTCGCTCATTGTTCTTCTCCATCCAGCAGCTGAAATTGCATTTTGCCTTAAAGCCTGTAAACCGATCCTGCAAAAGAGCTATTTATAAAGAAAATAAAAGAAAGCCGTTCAGGCTGTTTGTCCGACGTAAAAATACGTCCGGATGCTTTTATCGTTGTGAGCCGGTTTAATAAAGACGCTACAACCTCAGTATACTATTGAAAAATGCCCAAGTCAAGCCCGGCCCCCGGCGCCGCGGCCGGTCAGGGCCCAGGAGGGGCGCCCGTTTTATTGAAAATCGGGCATAACCGGCTTGATGACGAATATCATATTATAGCTGATGCGGCCGCAGCCGTACGGAATGCTTGAAAACGAAGATGCGCCGATTGAGAAATGGAAAGGCCGGAATACCGAGAAATATCATATCCTTCCGGAGGTATGCCTATGAGCATGAATATAAACGCCTTCTTGAGACCCCCCTTATTGAAGCAAATCGTTCATAATGCAAACACTATTCAGGTGACCTGGGAGCCTCCTCCCGGTTCGGGAAATTTTTTTCGCATCGTGCTGCTTGAGGACGACAGCCCTGTTCAAAGCGGAAACGCGTATGGCACCTCAGGGATTCTGCCCGTTGCGGACATAGATGTCGAAAGGACTTATACCGTCAAAGTGGCGCAGGCAGATCCGGCCTACAGCCTGACAGGGCCTTTCAGCAACGGGATCGTCTTGATCAATTCGGCGCCCGCAAGCGTCAGGGCAGCCTATAACGGCTCGGAGCTGGGCATCGCGTGGAATCCTCCCGCCAGTCGCCCCCAGGTTCGGGGCGGCAGGATATCGTTATTCGAAAAATCACAGTTAAAGCTTATAAGCACAACGGATGCGGATGGCTTTGAGACCGTTTTGAAGCCAGACCCTCCCTTAAATCCGGCCCTCGAATATTTCATTACGGTGGCGGCTGCGAATCCGGGCTCTGTCGGGCCCGACTCCCCTCCGGCCGATATCATACAGAAAACGCCGCGGATCAGCGGAGCCGTCTACACCGGGGCGGCCATTGACGCAATCGCCGGCCTGCGGGCCGATTCTCCCCTGGAGCTGATATTATACCTCTACGAGGACGGGGAGCTGATCCGAAAAAGCGAGCCCTCCGCGGAAGAGCATGTTGTTTTAAGCCTGGATGAAAAACTTGCCGTATGGCGGAGCTACGAGGTGAGAATGGCATTTACCGCCGGCGGCTCCAGAGGACCGGAAAGCAGGCCCATGGCCATACTGCCCGGTGTCCCCGTGCTCCGCTCCGTATCGTACGACGGGACCAGGATCAAAGCCTCCTGGAGCAGCCCCTCCGGCGGACATGTCCCGACGGGAGGAACAATGCGGCTTTTCCAAGGCGATGCCCCAATGGACAGCATCGACGTCATTGGCTGCGAAGGACTCATGGAGCCGGAGCACGCGCTGGAGCCGGACAAGGCATACGACCTGCGGGTAGCCGCGTCTCTCGGACCCTCCAGGGGCGCTTTCAGCGCCCCTGTGCCCGTGATTTCTTCGGTCAGGCATATAACATTTGCCGACTACGATGGGGAAAGGGTCGCTGCTGTCTGGCCCGTAGGCAAGGCTTACGGCGTTTCACGGTACATTCTTTCCCTGATGTACAACGGCATCGCAATTGCCGCTCAAAACGCCGAGGAGAGCAAGGGCGTAATGAATTGCAGGCTCGATCCCGGCGGGGGCTACAGCTTATCCCTCCGGGCAGCCGGAGAGAACCTGACGGGCCCGGCAACCGGCGTCCCGATCATATCCTCGATACCGGTTGTAAAGCAGGTGAAAACGCTGCACGGCGCAATACACGCCACACTGGACGGCGGAGCTCCCGTCGCGGACGGCGCAGCGGGCTTAACAGCCTTCCTCTACCGCGACGGCAAAATCGTCGCAGGCCCCGCCGAAGCCCGGGACGATCCCCCGTCGGTTACCTTCTACCGCCCTTTGCAAAGCCCGGGCAATTATTATGTCAAAGCCCGGGCCGCAGGCACAAACTGCTCGGGCCCTTTGAGCGACGCCGCAGAGGTGATTCTGGGCATACCGGTCATTGAGGCGGTGGACTGCCGGGAAACTACGGTCTCGGCTCGCTGGAGCGCCGTCAATGAAAGGGCTGCAGCCGGATATCTGGCGGTCCTTGACAACTATAGCAGCGGAAAATCCTTTACATATCCCTGCGAATCAACATACGCCTCCTTTCCGGTCGCCCTCGGCTGCAGTTACGGTCTGAGAGTCCGGGCCGCCGGGGGCAAAGCCTCCGGAATTGATTCGCGTATTTTCAATTTTACAAATGAAAAGCCGGAATTGACCTCCGTGTTTTACGACGGCAGCTTTATTACGGCGGAGTGGACAGCTCCCGCCGTCTCGGGTGCACGCTTTGAGCTGCTTCTCTCCGGAGGCGGCGCGGTTTTTACGGGCTTTCCCGCCAATACGAATCACACCGTTATCCCCGCCGCTCTTGATCCGGAGGGGTCATACAGCCTGCGGGCGCGCGTCGTCAGGGACAATTTCACCGGCCCGCCGGGCGAGGCGTCCGCCGTCATATCTGCGGCCCCGGATATACTCTCGGTCACGGCGGACGCCGAAAGGGTCGTCGCGGTCATCGACGATACCGCGACGAGAGGCAGACCGGGAATAACCCATTACCAGGCCCTCCTCTTCCGCGACGGCGCAGCGGTAGCAGGCCCTGTGACTGCGGACGGAAGCCCGCTGTCCGCCGTGTTCCTCCATACCGTCGACGAATCCCGGAGCTACAGCGTGAAGGCGCGGGCCGCCGGGGTCAACTGCGCGGGGCCTTACGCCGAAGTAAAATACGCCATTTCAGGCACACCCTTCATAAGCTGCGTCAATTACGACGGCGTCAATGCCTTCATCTCCTGGAACACAGTCTCCGGCGATACGGTGACAGGCTATGACGTTATCCTTAAAGAAAAGGCGGGCGGGGAAACGCAGTCCTTTTTCACCACAGCCGGCCATATAACCGTTGCCGTCGACCCTTCAAGAAGCTTCAGCGTCCAGGTCCGGGCCGTCGGCAGCAAGACCCGGGGGACATTTTCCCTGGAAGCCGACATCCTTAATGAAACTTTAAAGCCCGTCAGCGCTTCCTACGACGGCAGGTTCATACACGCGTCCTGGCCCGCGTCCGTCACGCCCGGTTCAAGCTTTGAGCTGCTTCTTTTCAACGGGGGCGACCTGCAGGCCTCCTACCCTGCCGGAAGGAATGCCGCAGTTGTCCCGGCAGACCTGGATCCGGGCGGCGCATACAGCCTGAAGGTACGCGTTGTCAGGGACATCGCCGCAGGCCCCCCCGGCGGGGCATTTGCCCTGATATCGGCGGCTCCCGGCATATTGTCGGTCACTGCCGATGCCGACAGTATCGCCGTGGTCATAGACAATACCGGGACAAAAGACAGGCCGGAGATAACCTCTTACCAGGCCGTGCTCTATCGCGGCGACGAGCCGGCGGCAGGTCCGGTAACGGCCGCCGGGATTCCTCCGTCCGCCGTATTTGCTTATACTGTTGAGAAATTTCAAAGCTACAGCGTCAGGGTGCGGGCGTCGGGCGAGAGCCGCACCGGACCCTTCGGGGCCTCTGTCTTCTGTGTATCCGAAGCCCCTGCGCTTTCGGATGTCTATTACGACGGTTCCGAAATAAAAGCCGTCTGGCTGCCGGTAACAGCCTCGGGGATAACCGGCTATACGGCCGTTTTAACACCCGCAGCCGATCCCGGCAATCCCGTAAGTGTAGATACGACGGGAACCTCTGCGGCCGTCCCCTTGGATTTTGCAGGCGCCTCGGGTACATACTCGCTGCGCGTCCGGGCGTTCCGCGGCAATTCGGCGGGCCCCTTCAGCATCCCCGCCGATCCTGTCGGCCCCGGCTTCTGCCTCTCCGCGGACAGGGAAAAGGCCCCGTCCGTCATCCCTGCCGCAGGCCAGCTCCCTCCGGGTCCCTTTGAACTGGTATGCCTCCTGCCGGAGTTGTATAAAAATGCCCCGCAGCAGCTGCCTTCGTCAGGCCCCTTTGTCCTGACGGCCCTATCCGGAGAGGGAGACCTCAGGTATAAACTATCCCTGGCGCCAGGCAGCATTGCCTGGAGCTTCGACAGCTCGCCGGTGCGCCCCGCGCTTCTTCAGCACTATCAGCAGTTCCTCCTGCTGCTGGAGGGAAAGGCTCCGGACCAGGAGTCCCCCACCATAGGAGTCCTGCTCCCCGGAGCCCTGCAGACCGTAATCGGCCAGATAGGGCGCATACTGCCCCAGACCTTTGCCGAAACGCTTTACTATAACTACGGACTTTCATCGGAGGACAGCTACGCAGACCTGAGGGCGGGCATGCGCCTGCGCGTCGAATACCAGCAGTGGCAGACGGTGGGAGCGTCGCCGCCGCAGTATGTCAACGGTTATACGGGCAGCGGCGCGGCGGAATACGATATAGGCTCCTACCTGAACGGCGCCGGAAGCCTGTGCGTCGGCTTCAACAGCTTCCTCTCCTGCCTTTACGGCTTAAGCGTGCCCGCCCCGGCCGGCGGCGGGAGCGGGCCCTCGGAGGGCGGCGGAGGCATCGTCGACCTGTTTTTCACGGATTTTCAACAGCCCTTTTACCGCTTGTTCTATCCGCCGGCCTTCAAGGCTTCTTCCAATCCGGGCTCGGGCTATCCGAAGGACAATGCCATGATCCTTGCCGCCGCGGACTGGTCAACCCTCTCCGACATAACGGAAAAAATAACCGGCGGCGTTTCCATACCCTCTTCCGGTACGGGCTACGCCCTGCATTACATGCGCGGGCGCGCCGTGCTTACCCCCCTGATCTGCATCTGCGTCAACAGCTCCCCGCAGTGGGTGCCCGTGGGGACGACGCTGTCCCAGGTGCTGGAGCAGCACGGCGTCAGGCCGTACGGCATTCCGGCCTCAATCCGCGGACTGTATTATACGCGCCTGTCGGCAAACATGTACGCCGGCGCGTCCGGGCAGACGCCGCAGTTCGCCGCCG
>JAEZJL010000361.1 GCA_023415815.1 Bacillota bacterium
CATGCAAGGGACACGCTGGTGCTCTTTTTCGACGTTACCGTCAGGCCCCCGGGGACCGAGGGAGGCTTTTTATCCTCAGCGGTTTTGACGGTGACCGTTTTGCCGGAGGCAGAGGAATTGCCGGTACCGTCCAGGGCGGAAACCACGAAGCTGTAGCTTGTTCCCGGGAGCAAGTTTTTGAAGGTATACGTTTCTTTGCTGGATTTCCCGGGCTTTGAGCCGTCACACGATATCTGATAGCTCTTGACCTTGACATTGTCGCGGGAGGCGGACCAGGAAAGCTTTATTTCCGTCTGTGTCACCGCCTCGGCCCTCAGACCTTCCGGCACAGAGGGCGCCGACCTGTCCGACGCCGTTTCCACAGCTATGATGCCGCTTTGCGCGGAATAATTGCCCGCTATGTCCAGCGCCCTGACCGTAAAAGTATACCTTGTTCCGGGCGTCAGTCCCTTGCACGTATAGCTCCCTTTGGACGAGGTTGCCGCCTTTACGCCGTTCTTGTAAATCTCATAGGTTTTGACGCCGGTATTATCCGTCGATGGCTCCCAGCTCAGGCTGACCGTGGTGTAGTCCGAGGACGGAGCCGAGAGAGCGGAGGGAACCGTAGGCGGCTGGGTGTCCGATACCGCGGATACCTTCAGCGTAATACTGCTCTCCGAAAGGTTCCCGGCCGCATCGTATGCTTTTACGGAATACGTATAGGCCTGTCCCGGGGCAAGGCTGGTATTTGTGTAGGATGTCTTTGAAACCGACACAATCTTCCTCCCGTCCCTGAAAACCTGATAGCCCTTGACTCCCACATTATCCTCGGCCTTATTCCAGCTAAGGGATATCGAGGTAAAGGTCCTGTAAGAGGCGCTCAAACCCGTGGGCGACGAAGGCGGTTTGCTGTCCGTAACCTGCGCCGCGGAACAGGGCGCGGCAGCGAGAGCGTAAAATAATGCAGAAAAAACGCATGCCCTCAAAAAATGTCTCATAATGTTACCTCCAGTTATAGTATATATTTACTTTATATACCATATTGTAGCATTATTTTACATTCTTGTCAAGAACGTGCGTTCTGGTTATTCCGCAATCTGTACATCGATGCCAAGGGTATTGAAATCCTCAAGATCTCCGGCTTGTATGCCGCTGTCGGTTATCAGGCGGTGGACAGCGGATATGGGGGCAACCTGAACAAAGCCGTTGGTTCCGATTTTGCTGCTGTCACATAGGACTATAACCTGTGAAGATATTTCGATCATGGCCTTTTTTACCTCTGCCTGGTTCAGGTCCGGGGTAGTCAGGCCCCTTCTGGAGGATATGCTGTTGGTTGCAATAAAAGCCTTGTCCACGCTCAGTCCCTGCATGGACCTGATGGCGATAGGCCCGACCACGCAGTGGAAATTCCGGCGTATGGAGCCTCCTATCAATAGGATGTTCGCATCGGAATGCTCCTCGAGATATTCCGCTATGATGATGTCGTTCAAAACCACCGTCAGCCGTTTTCTGGCGTTCAGCAGCCTCGCGAATTCAAGCGTGGTAGTCCCGGTGTCGATGGCGATGATATCGCCGTCCTCGACATAGCTCATTGCCAGCTTCGCTATTTTCTGCTTTTCCGCCTGGTTTTTGACCTCTTTCTGGTAGGAATCCAGCTCGAAGCCCGCTTTCGAAATGTGAATGGCGCCCCCGTGCGTCCGCTTCAGAAGCCCTGCGTTCTCGAGCTCCCGCAGGTCGTTTCGCGCCGTTGCCGGAGATACGCCGAATTTTTCACATATCTCCGGCACCAGAAGCTTTGAATTTTTTGATAGCATCTGCAGGATTCTGCCTTTTCTCTCTTCGACAAACAATGGTTCCTTTTTGGATTTGTCCATTTATGAAGTCCTACCTCATTTCATTCAGCGTGCGGAAGGTATCCCCCAGCTCGCTGAAAAGCTTTGCGTATATTTCGGTGTAGCGGCCGTATTCCGCATGCCTGCCTTCGTGGACGGAAATCCTGTCAAGCTCCGAATTCCGCTGCTTCAGCGCCTGGTCAAAGTCATTATATACTTTTGTTCCATATCCTGCAATAACGGCGCTTCCGAACGTTGCGGTGTCGCTGTCCGACATGGTGGTATAAGGAACTCCCAGCACATCCGCCTTTATTGAATTGAACACCCTGCTCCTGGCTCCCCCGCCTGTGGCCAGGACCTCGGAAATCGGGACCTCTCCGGCCAGCTCCCTCAATATTTTAAGATATACCGCATATTCATAGGCGATGCCCTCAAGAATCGCCCTGTACATATGCCCTCTTCCGTGGCTCCAGTTGAGTCCTACCCAGGTACCCCTCACATCGGGATTGTTGGGGCATACGCGCCCGCCGAAATGCGGGAGGAAAATAAGGCCTCCGCTTCCCGCCGGAAGGCCCGAGGCCTCCTCGTCAAGCTCTCTGTACGACATGAGCTTCTCCCTGCCGGTCAGGTTTTCCCTGAACCAGCGGATGCACAGGCCGCCGCCGTTGATATACGCCATGGGTATCCACAATCCGGGAATGACGGACCTCGCATATAAAAGGGTTTTATTTTTCACATCCGGATTAAAGGAATCCACGCAGCAGGAAAATATCGAGGCGGTCCCCGCGACGTCGAAGCATATCCCCTTCCTCGTCACGCCTGCGCCAAGCGAGGTGGCCGCCGAATCCCCGCAGCCCGCAACCACCGGAGTTCCCTCCAGCAGGCCGCATTGCGAAGCAGCCCCCCTCGTCAGGCCTCCTATCACCCTTGTGGGCTCTACAACCTCGGGCATTTTTCCCCCGTCCACACCGAACCTGTCCAGAAGCTCTCCGGACCAGCGCTTCCCTTCTACGTCCCCGAAGCCTGAAAAATGCAGATGCGTATAGTCGATATACGCCTGCGGCGCTTTGAGCCCGGCCAGCCTGCCCGCCGCATACGTCGAAGGCATGATGAATTTGCTTATCCTGGCATAGGCTTCCGGCCTTTCATGCTTCCACCAGAGAACCTTGGGTCCGTGCGCATAGGTGACCGGGCAGCCCGTGATGCTCACCGCCAGATCCTCAGCCTCGCTTTTTATGAGGCGTATATACTTCTCGCAGCGCGTGTCCAGCCATGAATCATACGGCGTAACCGCATTCCAATCCCCGTCTATGCCCATGATGCCCGCCATCTGTCCATCCATACCGATTCCCAGCACGCCGGCGGGGTCGGCTCCCGAGCTCTGCATGACCGCCTCTACGGTTCTGAGGACGGAGCCGTAAATCTCGTCGGGGTCCTGCTCCACTGCGCCCGGAGACGGGCTGATAAGGTTGGACTGCTCGAATGCGTCGGCTATGCATCTTCCGTCGATCGAAAACAGAGAGGTCTTGGTGCCCTGGGTCCCGATATCGATTCCAATCAGATATTTTTCAGGCATATTCTCACCATCGCTTTACTATTCATTAATAAGGTAATACAAGAAAAACAAATGGTCCCGGATATTTTTTTATTCCATAAAAATGACGTTTTTCAGGCCTTTGGCGTCTGCCGCCAGCTCAAAGCCCTTTGCGATGTCCTTCAGCGGAAGCCTGTTTGACACCAGCTTTTTAACATTCAGTATGCCGGAGGAAATGAATTCGAGCGTCTTCCTGAACTGGAGCACGCTCGCGCGCGTGGTTCCGGTGACCACAAGCTGCTTGTAGTGTATGAGGTTGGTGTTCAGCGGCACGTTCTGCCTGTCTGCGGGCAGTCCTCCGAAGAAATTGATCCTTCCGTTGACAGCCGCCAGCTCAAGCGCCATAATCTGTACCGAGGGGACCGGGCATGCGGTTATGATAACGTCCAGCCCCGCGCCTCTGGTGGCTTCCATCGCCCTTTCCCTGAGCTCGTCGCCCGGAATGGTGATAATGCCGCCGTCTATTTCCCTGCAAACCTCCAGCCTGTCCGCCGAAATATCGTTCATGAATACCTTCGACGCACCGGCCATTCGCGCCAGCATGGCGTGCATGATGCCTATCGGGCCTGCCCCTATTACCAGGACGGTGTCCCCGGCACGTATGTCTACCTTCTGGAAGCCATTGTATACGCACGAGAGCGCCTCGTTTATCGCCGCCTCATCAAAGGATACATTCTCGCCGATCTCGATTATATTGCCCCTGGCTACAGCCGCCTCGGGTATCACGGTGTACTCGGCAAAGCCGCCGTCCAGGTTTATGCCCAGCGCCCTATAGTCGCTGCACAGGTGACCGTTTCCGCTGACGCACGCATTGCATATGCCGCAGCCCATGTTCGGCGCGACGGACACACGCATGCCCTCTTTGTAGCCCTTCACATTCCCGCCCACCGCGGCTATGACGCCGCTGAGCTCATGCCCCAGTATTCTCGGGGATTCGGGGGTGATTCCCTTGTAGCCGTTCTTGAACATGCGGACGTCCGTCCCGCATATGGCGGCGCTTCCTATCTTCAAAAGCACTTCGTTTTCGTTTATTTCCGGCTTCTTTACTTCTTCCAGGCGTAAATCGCCTTTATCATACAATCTTGCTGCTAACATATCCGGCCTCCTGTTATAGTTCGACTATTCTTTTTTCCTTGATTGACAGATTCCCTGCCTTGACCACCTTGACCGCCATCTTGCCGTCTTTGCCCGTAACTTCCGGATTCTCGTCAGACAGTATGCAGTTGACGAAATGCCTGTCCTCCTCCAGGTAAGCGTCCCTGAACAGGTAGGTCCAGCTTTTCATCACCGGCCTGACCATTCCCTTTTCCTTATTGCAGGTGACAACGGTCTTTTCGTGTACCTGGCCGAGGAAGACGCAGCCTTTGGTCCCCAGTATCTCAACCCTCGCGTCATAGCCGTAGGCCACGCCCTGGGCGCCGTCTATGGCCCCCTGCATGCCGTTCTCGAAGCCTGCGGTCATCACGACGTTGTCATAGAAATCGGGGAAATCCTGCAAAGCCTCGGGCGATCTGAAATTGCCGCCGATGGCGTACACCTTCTTGAACTCGCTGCCGGTGTACCACCTGAGCGTGTCGATGTCGTGGCTGTTGACCTCGGCCAGCGGCCCGTTGCTCTTTGCTATGTCGTACATCCACTTCTGCGGGACGCTCGGACCCCTGGTGTTTGACCTTACCATTACCACCGGTCCTATTTCTCCGCTGTCTATGATATCCCTCGCCTGTCTGAAGCTTTCGTCAAAGCGCCTCATGAAGGCCATCTGGAACTTTATGCGGTTCTTTTCCGCATGGCGTATCATATCGTCGCATTCTTCCTCATCCATTGCCATCGGCTTTTCGCACAGTATGTGCTTCCCCGCCCCGGCGGCCGCGATCGCAATCTCCCTGTGGTACACGGTCGGCGTCACCACCACGACGGCGTCTATCTCATCGTCCTCCAGCGCCTTCCTGTAGTCAAGATAATACCTATCCACCTCGAGCTCCCGGCAGGCGTTCACCGCGGCAGTTTCAAAAGGGTCCGCAACTGCCACAAGCCTTGCATGGGGCACCCTGGACCTGAAATTGGCCGCGTGTATCATGCCCGCCCTTCCGGCTCCTATAACGCATATTCCCGCTTTTCCGTCCTTCACCCTGCATTCCTCCTGTAAGTTAGTATATACCCTGCTTCTTTAAATATTGCGCCATTTATCGCTCCATCAGTATTTCAGGATGCTGCCCTTATAATCCAGATAGACCGGACCGCTCAGGTCCTTACGGTATCTGTCCACCACGCCCATCACATACCCGGCGGCTTCCTCAACCGAAAGGTCGGCCTCCGGACCGCCCATATCGCTCCTGATCCAGCCGGGATGCAGGGCAAGCACCTTTATGCCCCTCTTCCCGAGATAATTCTGCAGTATCACGCTCTCCATGTTCAACGCCGCCTTGGACATGCAGTAGTCGAATTCCTTTTCCCTGTTGCAGGAGCCGATGCTGCCGGCCTCCGAGGAAATGTTTACAAGCGTCTTCATCGAGCCTTTCCCGAGAAGCCCGGCGAATTCCTTCGCCACCCTCAAAGCGCCGAGAGTGTTGATATTGTAGGTCTTATTGAAATTGTCGACATCCAGCTCCTCAAGGACCTTAAGCCCTCCCTCCGGGTATATGGCCGCGTTATTGATTATCATGTCGAGCTCCGGTGTTTTGCTCTTCACCATGCCTGCGGCGCTTTCCACCGATTCCGTGCTTGCAACGTCCATGACGACGACCTGCAGCGCGTCCCCGAACCGCTCCTTCAAGTCTCCGAACTGCTCCTTCCCGAAGCTTCTCACACATGCAAAAACCTCATAGCCCAGTTCAAGATATTTTTTTACAAGCTCCTGCCCCAGTCCTCTAGAAGCCCCGCTTACCAGGATCCTTCCCTTCATTGCGCCACCCCCGCCTATTTTTTTGCGAATTATTATCGTTTGCTATCGTTTATTATTATATATTATTAGTATTTAAATATCAAGCCGACGGTTTACATTTATTGTGGACAGATGCTTCAAATTGTATTAGCATTTAACTGTAAATATATAATATAAGGAGCACTCAAATGGATAACAGTCAGCTTTACACCATGCTTGAAGAGCAGGAAAGCCTCCTGCAGTTCAGCGAGTTCACCAACGAAGCGGCCCTCAAGATTGGCCTGCTGCTCGTTGAAAGGGCCCGGAAGAACGGCAAGTCAATCGTCATCGATATCGAAAGGTACAACCAGAAGCTTTTCCACTATGCCTTTGACGGGACGTCACCAAACAACGATTACTGGATCGAGGGCAAGAAAAGGCTGGTAAACCGCTTCTACCACAGCAGCCTGTATTCGGCGCTGAAGATAAGGGAGGGAAGCATGCCCTCCTACAGCGAGCTCGGCATTTACATCTCGGGAGGCGCATTCCCTATAATACTGAAGAATTCCGGCATCATCGGGACAATCGCGGTTTCCGGCCTTCCGGAGGAGGACGACCACGGCTATATCGTGGAGGCCCTGAAGGAATATCTAGGAAAATAGAAAAGCTTTGTTGCAAAAAATTCGCAGCTCCTAATCAAAATCATTTTTGCAACTTATAAATTATATTATAAGGAGCAGTGATAAAAAATGGATAAGTACGTTTTCATAACAGGCGCGGACAGGGGTCTGGGCTTTGAGCTTGCCAAGCAGTTTCTGGACGACGGCTATACCGTGTTTGCCGGAAGGTACCTGCCCGAATGGCCCTGGCTGGACGAGCTCAAGCAGCGGCACGGCGGCAGGCTGCTGCCCGTCGGTATCGATATTTCGGATGAATCCTCGGTGAAAGAGGCCTCCGCCTTCATAAGAGAGAGGACCGACAGGCTCGACATCCTATTGAACAACGCCGCCCTCGGCGGAGGGGCAAACAATCAGAACACCATTTACGACGAGCTTGACTTTGATGTGATGCTGCGTCTTTTCAACGTCAATACAGTCGGAACCCTGAGAGTCACCCATTCGCTGATCGAGCTTGTGATGAACAGCGAAACCAGGCTTGTCGTCAACATATCCTCCGAGGCAGGGAGCATCGGCACCTGCTACCGCAAAGGCTGGTACGCCTATTGCATGTCGAAGGCCGCCCTGAATATCCAGTCCGCCATACTTCACAACAGCATAAAGGAGCAGGGCGGGCAGGTGATGATATTTTATCCCGGCTGGATGCAGACCTACATGT
>JAEZJL010000415.1 GCA_023415815.1 Bacillota bacterium
CGTCAGGAACGCTTGACTGTCTGCTCAACACAGCCCTGAAGCCGATAAAGAGCGACGCCAAGGTTATAGAAACGGCTACCCCGCATAATTCTACGGGTCTCCTGCTGCAGGCCGTAAAAGACAATGAAAACGCCGTCGGCTTTGTCTCGCTGGGCTATGTGGACGAAACAGTAAAGGCCCTCGATATTGAAGATATCAAGTGCACGTTTAACAACGCGTTTTCCGGAATCTGGCCTTATGTCCGCCACCTCAACATGATTACCAAGGGAACGCCCACCGGCCTTACCGCCAAGTATATAAACTACATGCGCAGCCCCGAAGGCCAGAAGATACTCACCGATAACCATTACCTGCCGTTGTTCGACAAGTATCTTAAATAAGCCGGTTCAGCTATATAAGAGTTAAAATTTTAAAACCCTGCCGCCAGTTCAGCCCCAGGCCTAACCTGGCGCCGGCTGGCGGCATTGGTTTATATGATGAATAACAGGCGGTGTTAACGTGGAAGATATGGAATTAGCCGGGAATACCCGGACAGAGAATATTACGTCAGTGGAGCAGGCACGTGTCAAGTTTTCCAGGGTCAAGGATTTTCTTTCGGAAAAAGTCATTCTGATATTAACCATCCTCAGCGCAATCATGATATTGTTTATATTTTTCTTTATCCTTTTAAAATCGTGGGATATATTCAAAATAAACGGACTGGGCTTTGTAACAAATACCGGCTTCGACAAGCAGATCAACGACGCCTTCAACGCGCCGGGCGACAAGCCTGTCTGGGAATTCGGAGCGCTCGGCCTGTTGGTGGGCTCGCTCCTTACGACCCTTGGCTCGCTTCTGATCGCGGTCCCTATGGGAATCGGCACAGCCATTGTTATTTCCGAGCTGGCCCCTTCGTGGATAAGGCGGCTGCTCCAATCCGTCGTCCGTCTGCTCGCCTCCATCCCTTCGGTTGTTTTCGGCCTCCTGGGCCTGCTTATCGTCGTACCCGTTATTAAAAGTGTATTTATTACGACAGAACTGCAGATTAAGTTTATCAAGTACTTCCAGATGGACGGAAAAAGCATGCTGGCCGGCATCCTCGTATTAAGCCTTATGATACTGCCGATCATCGTAGCTCTGTCGGTGGATGCGATTAACACAGTCCCGAAGAAATTCAAGGAGGCCTCCCTCGCGCTCGGCTTATCGCACTGGCGGACCATCGTCAAGGTCATCCTGCCGGCGGCAAAGTCGGGAATCCTCGCAGGCATTGTCCTCGGCATGGGAAGGGCTATCGGAGAAGCAATCGCTCTGAACATGGTTACCGGAGGCATAGGCTTCCTCCCCAACCCGGCGCACGGCCTGCCGTTTTTCCTCACGCCGGTGATGCCCCTCGCAGCCGCCATCGTAAAAAAGGCGGAGGCTATGTCCGTGCCCTCCATCGAAGCGGCTTTATTTGCCTGCGGCGTCGTATTGCTGCTGACTACCACTATTTTAAGCCTGTTTACAAGAATCGTGGAATATTCGGTAAAAAGGAGGCAGGGACTTGAATAGAAAAGCGCTCAAGGATTTGATATGGCAGCTCCTTTCCTGGCTGGCATCCAGCCTTACCATCGCATTATGCTTCGGTATAATCGTATATATCTTCATCAAGGGCTATTCCCAGATAAATCTTTCATTTATATTCAGCCAGCCGAACCCTACTTTTAAGGAAGAGCTGAGCGGCGGCATCAGCACGCCCATCATCGGCACGCTCGTACTTACGGCCATCGGTATTTTATTTGCATTCCCGTGGGCGCTTTCCACGTCCATATACCTTTCGGAGTACTCTCAGAGAAACCCGTTTGCAAAATACTTCCGCCTCGGCATCGACGTCCTTGCCGGTGTCCCTACCATCGTAATAGCAATCTTCGGCCTCGCCATTTTCAGCAACCCGGCCTTCGGCTTTTTAAGCTCCATGGTTGAAGGCATCGTAGGCGTTAACAGAGCCTTTGGACGGTCTTTCTTCGTAGCGGGCCTGACGATGGCGGTCATGATTCTCCCGTTTATAATCAAAACCTGCGAAGAGGCCATCAAGGCCGTTCCCGAATCATACCGGGAGGGCTCGCTGGCCATGGGCGCCAGCAAATGGCACACCATCACCAAAATCGTACTGCCATCTGCCAAAAACGGTATAGTCACCGGCGTGGTCATAGGTATGGGAAGAATCATCGGCGATACGGCAATCGTTATGCTCACTCTGGGCGCTACCCTCCGAATGACAGGCATTCAGCCCTGGTGGGCGCCGCAGAACTGGATCAGCACGCTGCGCAATACGGGCAGCACGCTTACGTCCTATATCTACTTCACCTCCCCGGCGGGCGAGGGAAACATGACCAGCAAAGCCTTCGGGGCATCGCTTGTCCTTATCGTCATCATCATCCTGCTCAACCTGTTTACCGACCTGCTCGGAAGGCTCAATAAAACTGTGAAAGAGGAGTAGCAAAATGCCGAACGTTGCCATCGATTATTCAAAAATTAAAAGTCAGAAAGGCTTGCCGCAGCAAGACAGCCATGTACCGGTCATCCATACCGAGGACGTAAACGTATGGTATGGAAATAATCAGGCGCTTTACAACGTAAATATCGATATCCTTAAAAACAAGATAACGGCTTTCATCGGCCCTTCAGGCTGCGGAAAAACCACCCTGCTGAAATGCTTCAACCGCATGAATGACATCGTCAGGGATTTCAGGCTGGAGGGGAAAATCATGCTCCACGGCGAGAATCTGTATGACGAGAGCCAGGATGTCATAAAAATACGTCAAAAGGTCGGCATGGTGTTCCAGCAGCCGAATCCGTTCCCGATGACCATTTATGACAATATCAAGCTCCCGATCGTCGAGAATCTGCATAATGTGGGCAGGAACCGCACCAGGGAGATCGTCCTGGAAAAATTAAAGGCAGCCAATCTGTACGATGAAGTAAAAGACAGGCTGTCCAAATCCGCCCTGAGGCTTTCCGGCGGACAGCAGCAGAGGCTGTGCATCGCCAGGGCGCTTTCCATCGAGCCTGAGATATTGCTCTTCGACGAGCCCTGTTCCGCGCTGGACCACATATCCACCTTAAAAATAGAAAACCTGCTGCTCGAGCTGAAGGAAAAATTCACGATCGTCATTGTAACGCACAACCTCCAGCAGGCGACGAGAATCGCCGATTACGTGGCGTTTTTCTACCAGGGCAAGATCGAGGAGCAGGGCACCGCGCAGGAGGTATTCCTGAGCCCGAAGTCCAAAACGACTGCGAATTACCTCCACGGAGCATTCTAGCGAGAGCCGCGGCCTTCATATAAGTTTACAGAATATATTACGTTTTTAAAGAAACCCGATTGCATACCGGGTTTTTTCATGCTTTAATATTTGTAGCGCGCTTGAGCGTTTCAGAATTTTCGGCGACGTGAAGGGTGGTATTATGCCGGCAATCGAGGTCACCAGACTCACAAAGTCCTTTGATTATTACGAAAAGGAGGCCGGGCTGAAGGGCTCCCTGAAAAATCTGTTCAGCAGAAAGAAGCTGGTAAAGGAAGCCGTCAGGGGGATCTCCTTTGAAATTGAAGAGGGAGAGATCGTCGGTTTTCTCGGCGCGAACGGCGCCGGAAAGACCACCACCCTGAAAATGCTTTCCGGCATACTCTATCCGACGGGCGGAAGCGCATCGGTGCTGGGCTATACGCCCTGGGAGAGGAAAAAGGAATTCAAGAAGAGCTTCTCTATCGTCATGGGGCAGAAAAGCCAGCTTTGGTGGGACCTGCCCGCGAGTGAATCCCTTCTGCTGAACAGGTACATCTACGAGCTGGACGGCAGGGCTTTTCAGAATACGGTGGACGAGCTCTCGGAGCTGCTCGGTGTCAGGGAGCTGCTGAACGTTCAGGTGAGAAGGCTTTCCCTCGGCGAGAGGATGAAAATGGAGCTGATAGCCTCGCTGCTGCACAAGCCCAGGATAATGTTCCTGGACGAGCCCACCATCGGCCTCGATATCATTTCCCAAAAGAAGATAAGGGAATTCATCAAGCATTTCAACAAGGAGACAAGAACCACAGTTATACTGACAAGCCACTACATGAACGATATCGAAGACCTCTGCAGGCGTTCGATCATTATAAACGAAGGAAACATCGTGTTTGACGGCGAGCTGAACAGGGTGAACGAGCTCTTCAGCAGCAAAAAGCTCATAAAGCTGCAGCTGTCCGGCCCGGTCGACAAAGCCGACCTCGACGTCTTCGGCCTTGTCAGGAGCTGCGACGGTCTGAGCGCCACCATTGAAATAAGCAAAAACGAAATAAAGCCGATCTCAAAGGCTGTTCTGGACAACCTCCCGGTGGTCGATTTCAACATAGAGGACATCCCCGTAGAGGAAGGGATAGCTTTACTGTTTCAAAAAGGCGGTGCTCCGGATGCGATGGCATTATAAATATGTCAAGGCCTTCACTATCGGCCTTCAGAACTCCATGGAGTACAGGAGCGATTTTTTCATCAGCATGATCAGCGCACTGTTCCCCATCTTCATACAGCTTTTCATGTGGACCAGCATTTACGGCAATTCGGGCCGGGCGGTCATGTTCGGCTACAGCTTTGCGCAAATGGTGACCTATACCGTCATTGCGAGCATTGTCTCAAGGCTCATAAGGACGGGCTTCGAATATGAAATAAACGACGAGATAAAAAACGGAGGCTTCAACAAATTCATTGTGCGGCCTATCGGCTATTTTTCCTACAAGCTTTCGTGCTTCCTGGGGCAGAAGCTGTTCCAGCTTGGTCTTACATCCATACTCCTGTGCGGCGTTATCATAATGCTTTCTCTCAAGTTCGGCCACTCCTTCGGCGCTTCCGCCCTCCTGGGCTTCGTAGCCTCGCTGCTGCTCGCCTTCGTGCTGAACTTCATCATATTCTTCTGCATCAGCATGGTGGCCTTCTGGCTCTCGGAAATCGGCTTCTTTTTTGAGGCCGTGCGCATTGTGATCATCGCCTTCAGCGGGGGCATATTCCCCCTGGACGTGTTCAGCAGCGGCTTTTTGAGCGTTTTGAACTACCTCCCCTTCAAATATACGGTCAATTTCCCTGTGGACGTGCTCAACGGCAGGCTCGCGGGCGCGGACATCCTGAGGGGCCTGCTTGTCCAGCTGATGTGGATACTGCTGCTGTCGGCCGTCTCGCGTCTGCTGTGGAGGTCGGGCACGAAAAAATATATTGCGGTCGGCGGGTGATATAAATGGCGGATGCATTCAAGGAGCTGCGCAAATACGCGCTGATATGGCTGATTTTTATAAAGAACTGCCTGATAGGCCAGCTGGAATACAGGGCCAATTTCATCACCGGCCTTGCCATGGAAGGCGGCTATCTCTTTGCCAAAATGCTGTATATCATTGTCATATACAGGGCCGGCGTGAGCATAAACGGGCTTTCGCCCGACGAGATCCTTGTTTTTGTGGGCACCTACGTTATTGTTACAGGCTTTTATGCGGGCCTCTTTATGATGAATCTCTTCGGAATAAGCAACCACATCAGGGAAGGGACTCTGGACCTGTACATCACCAAGCCCGTATCCCTGCAGTTCATACTGACCCTTAGACGCAGCGACATCAGCCTCCTGATACTGGATGTGATCGCGGGCTCCGTTATGGTGATTATCGGCTGGAGCAGGCTGGCAACCCCGATCAGCGTATTGAATCTCGCGGGCTTCACCGGCTACATGCTCTGCGGTACGATCGTCGGCTACGCCCTTTTCCTGCTCCCCCAGCTCCTGTCCTTCTGGTTCGTCAACACAAAGGCCATCAGCGGCACCGTCGACTCCTTCTGGGATTTCAACAACATGCCAATGGGGATATACAACAAGCTCGTACAGCGCATCGGCGTATTCATCCTCCCCATTTTTGTGGTCACGAACTTTCCCGCGCTCTTTATCCTGGGAAAGCTCAGCACCGTTTACGCAATCTGGGGCATAGCCGCTCCCATCATATTTATGGCTCTCACAAGGCTTGTCTGGCATTTTGCCGTGAGAAGGTACAGCAGCGCCAGCAGTTAATTTTCTATAAAAAGCGATATGGAATATGTACATGGTGAAGTGGCAAATTGCTGATTAATTTGATAGAATATATATGAAAGCAAGGTCATTAAAGGGCGGTAAACAGCCTACAAGCATGCATTTAAACGTTCCTGCGAGAGGACTCAGGGAATGGCAGAAGCATCTTCAGCTGTAGCATGTTCAGCTAACATATAATATATCCGATTATTTCTCCCGGAGGTATAATATGTCTTCCTTATATTTCGAGCTGCTTAAAGAATGGTGCGACGCACTGCTTGGGCTGCAGATAAATGAAATCAAAGCCCCGGCGCTGTACGGGGGCATCCTGTGCCCGGCATGCGCAAGGGTCCACGGCAGGTGTGCGGACGCCGTATATCCGCTCATGCATATGGCCCACGCCACAGGCGAGCGGCGTTACACGGACGCGGCGGTCAGGCTTCAGGCCTGGTCGGATAACATGTCCTGCCCCGACGGCAGCTGGGTGAACGAGTCCGACAGCGCTTGGAAGGCCATCACGGTGTTCGGGACGCTCTCTCTCGGAGAAGCCCTCCGGCATCACGGCGCGCTCCTTGAGAAGGAGATTTACGGCCGATGGCTATCGCGCATGGAAAAAGGCGCAGATTATGTGTTTATGAACTTCACTATCAATACCGGAAACATCAATTATCCCATCACCGCTGCCGCCGCTCTCACAGTCGCAGGCAGGCTGCTTGACAGGCCATCCTTCCTGGAAAAGGGAAGGGAATTCGCGCACGCCTCGCTGCGGTATTTTACCGAAAACATGCTGCTCTTCGGAGAAGGAGACCCAAGGGATGGCTCTTCCCCCAAAGGCTGCAGGGCCGTAGACCTCGGCTATAATGTCGAGGAATCGCTGCCTGCGTTAGTGCTGTACGGACGGCTGAGCGGCGACGAGGAGGTGCTTCAGTCAGCGGAAGCCTCCATGAAGGCTCATCTAGAATTCATGCTGCCCGACGGCGCGTGGGACAACAGCTGGGGGTCGAGGGACTTCAAATGGACGTACTGGGGGAGCAGGACCTCGGACGGCTGCCAGGCGGCATACGCCTTGCTGGCCGACCGCGACCCTGTGTTTGCGGAAGCGGCTGTGAGAAACGCCTTGCTGCTGAAGGCCTGCACACACGACGGCATATTATATGGCGGCCCGCATGACAGGATAAAGGGCGAATGGCCCTGCATCCATCACACCTTTACACACGCCAAGGCTCTGGCAGCCGCGCTGGATTCCGGCGAAGACGGCAGCCGGACGTTCCCGGCCATTTTGCCGAGGGAAACGGCGAGGGGCGTCAGGGAGTATCCGGAGATAAGTACCTGGCTGGCGGCTTCAGGTCCATGGAGGGCAACGATCACCTCCTATGATTGGGAATATATGAAGAAAGGCCATCCCAGCGGAGGCTCGCTCTCGATGCTATGGCACGAGGCTTTAGGTCCGGTGCTAGCGGCAAGCCTGACAGAGTATGCAATGAAGGAGCCTGCAAACATGCAGCGGGTGAAGGATGGCGTCGATATGTCCTTGACGCCACGCCTTGAGCTCGTCCGGGAAGGAGTACATTACCGCAGCATCTGCGATTATAAGGCAGATGTTTCATACGATTGCGCAGGAGAAGAAATCCGCTTCCGCTCCGCTGGCAGGCTGGTGGACGGGGATCAGCGAAATCCCTCCTGCGGGGCGGTGAATTTCATTATATGGTATCTTATCAAGCCCGACAGCCTTGAAATATCCGTCAAATGCGACGCCGAGCCACAGGCGGGCGAATTGTCCTATTGCCTGCCTGTCATCTCCGATTGGACGGAAAAAATCGAAAGGCCAACCCCCGGCACAGCGGAGATATATAAGAACGGGAAAAGGCTTCAAATCTGCTCGTCCGCGCCGTTAGAGACGACGGAATGCCCCGGCGGGCGGATCTTCAACCACGTGCCGGGCTTTCAGGCAGTTCCGCTGTATATCCGTCCGGAGTCGGACAGCCGCATAATAATTGCTGTAGCTTAACAGGCGGGCTCATGAGAGGCTCATCAGCTTCAAAGCCTCGTCATTCAGTATTCTGAACGCGGACAGGTGAAAGTCTATCACGCCCTCGTCCCTCATTTTGCATATTTCCCTTGACATGGAGGGCCGGGAAACATTCAGAAAATCGGCAAGCTCGTTTCGGTTGAACGGCAGCAGGATATTTTTATCCCCCGTCCTCCTGTACTGCTCCAGGAGAAAAGTGCTTATCTTCCCTCTCATGCTTTTTATGGTCAGGTATTCAACCTTCTTATTCAGCATCAGCGCCCTCTCGGATATCAATCCCAGCAAATTGCGGATAAGCGTCCGGTGCCAGGGACACGCTTTTTCGCAGCCGCCTACGATCTTCTCCGCGGGCAGGAAAAAAACCTCGCAGTTCTCCTGCGCCTGGACGGTTGCGGGCCATTTCGGCCTGTTTGAAAAGGCGGCCATTTCTCCGAAAATGTCTCCCTGCCCAAGCAAGGTCAGCACTACCCTGCCGCCTGCGGCATTTTCCTTGCTGACCGCCGCTTCCCCCTTTAAAATGATGCCGATGCTGTCCAACTCATCCCCCTCTGCTGCGATAGAGTCGTTTTTGGGGAATTTGAGCACCCTCGGCTTCAGGCAGCCGAGCATTGCGGCTATCTCATCCTCACGGATACCGCGGAAAAGGCTTATCCGGGAAATTATACGCACATGCTCCTCATTCATTTTTCATCCGCTCCATTTCTGTATCCCGGGATACCGACTTATACCCGGCATTATAATATAATGCACGTGTAAAGGCAATATGAAACTGAAAGGAGCGGAAACCATGAAAAGAAATATCATAAAAATAGACGAAGAAAAATGCAACGGCTGCGGACTCTGTGTAAACGCCTGCCACGAAGGGGCGCTGCAGCTGGTGGACGGAAAGGCCCGGCTTATCTCCGAAAGCTACTGCGACGGCCTTGGCAACTGCCTGCCGGAATGCCCGACCGGAGCCATTACCATTGAAGAGCGGGAAGCCGCGGCCTACGATGAAGAGTCGGTGAAAATAAATATGAGCAAAGCTGCGGTCCATGGCGGAGACAGGCCCGTGCACGTCTGCCCGGGCACCATGGCAAAGCCGCTGGTAAAGAGGCCTTCCGCCCTGTCGCCGCTGCCGGCGTCCTCCGAAGAAGGCCCGCAGTCCGAGCTTGGCCAGTGGCCCTGCCAGCTCAAGCTCGTACCGGTAAACGCCCCATACCTGGAAAACGCTCATCTTGTAATAGCAGCCGATTGTACCGCTTTCGCCCGCGCGGATATCCACCGGAGATACATGCGGAATAAAATCACGTTGATAGGCTGCCCTAAGCTTGACGATATAGACTATTCGGATAAGCTTGCGGCGATATTGAAGGCCCATGAGATAAAAAGCGTTACGGTTTTGAGAATGGAGGTCCCCTGCTGCGGAGGCATCGTCCACGCCGTTAAAAACGCGCTTATAAGCAGCGGTAAAATGATCCCCTGGAGCGTCGTGACGATTTCAATCGACGGCAATATCCTTGAATAACAAATGCAAAGGCTTTTATGTAATAAAAAATAAATTAGAAAAATGAGGTGGATATTTTGTCAAACATGTTTTGCTTTCAGTGTGAACAGACCGCAGGCGGAAAGGCCTGCACCAACGCGGGAGTCTGCGGGAAAAAGGCCGATACGGCCAACAGACAGGATGAATTGACCTGCTCGCTTATCGGCCTTGCCAGGGCGGCGGAAGGAAAACGCCCCGGTGAGTCCTCCGACGGACTCATGCTGCAAAGCCTTTTTGCTACGGTTACCAACGTAAATTTTGATCCTGCGCGTTTTGATGAATTCATAGCCGGGGTTGCCGAAGAGAAAGAGAAGCTGGGCGGAGCGGAGGACTTTGCCGTAAACTCTCTGTGGAGCGGCGATACGGATATCGTATCCCTCCGTTCAACCCTGCTCCTGGGCATCCGCGGCATGGCGGCCTATGCCTGGCACGCCTGGGTCCTGGGTAAAAAAGACCCCGAGGTTACGGAATGGTTCTATAAAGGCTTGAGGGCCCTTGGCGGCGAGCATTCGCTCGAGGGCTGGCTTGAGCTTTTAACCGAGTTCGGGCATGTCAACCTCAAATGCATGGCCCTGCTTGATGAGGCCAACACCTCGGCTTACGGGCATCCCGTCCCGACAAAGGTGTCCTGCAATGTTGAAAAAGGCCCTTTTATCGTTATTTCAGGCCATGACCTTCTCGACCTGAAGGAGTTGCTAATACAGACCGAAGGGACCGGAATCAGCATTTACACCCACGGCGAAATGCTGCCGGCTCACGGGTATCCCGAGCTGAAAAAGCACGTCCATCTGAAGGGGAACTTTGGTACGGCATGGCAGAATCAGCAAAAGGAATTCGACGCCCTGCCCGCGCCCATCCTCTTTACGACCAACTGCCTGATGCCGCCCAAAGCGAGCTACTCAGACAGGGTATTTACAACCTGTGTGGTAGGCTATCCTGAAATCAGCCACATTCCCGACGGTAAAAACGGCGTCAAGGATTTCGCCCCTGTTATAAAGAAGGCCCTTGAGCTCGGCGGTTATCCGGAGGACAGGCATTTCACCGGCATCAACGGCGGCTCGGAGCTTATAACAGGCTTTGCAAGAAACGCCGTCCTTGGTCAGGCGGATAAGATTATAGAAGCGGTAAAGGCAGGAGCTATCAAGCACTTTTTCCTTGTGGGCGGCTGCGACGGAGCAAAGCCCGGAAGGAACTATTACACCGAGTTTGTGGCAAAAGCGCCGGAGAATACGGTAATACTGACGCTCGCCTGCGGGAAGTTCCGCTTTAACGACATGAATATAGGCGAGATCGGCGGCTTCCCCAGGATAATGGATATGGGACAGTGCAACGATGCATATTCCGCCATCCGTGTGGCGCTGGCGCTCTCGGAGGCCTTCGGCTGCGGCGTGAACGATCTGCCCCTGACGCTGGTCCTCTCATGGTATGAGCAGAAGGCCGTCTGCATCCTGCTTACGCTGCTTGCCCTGGGTATTAAAAACATATATCTCGGCCCCACCCTCCCGGCCTTCATCTCGTCCAATGTCCTGAACGTGCTGGTGGAGAAATTCGGCATCCGGCCCATCACCACCCCGGAGGACGATTTGAGGAGGATCCTGGGATAAGCGTGCCGCGCGGCAAGCATCGGTATAATGCCGGACTGTTATAGGCGTCCGATGGAAAATTCTATAAAGCGCCCCTTAAGAAAAACCCTGTCCTTCCCGATAAATAATTATAGGAGATTATTTAGCCACGGAGGGATCAATATGATAAACAAAGTCGACCAGAGCGCAGGTTCCGGACAGGCTTACAAAGCCGCCGAAAAACAGAATCCTGCAAAGACGGAAACCAAGGCTTCCTCCGAAGAAGCCGGCGTCGTCGTAGATATCGGAAAAACTGAAGACAAGAACGTCACTTACAAAAGACCGGCCGCAAGGAAACCCAATGCCGAAGAAATCAAAAAGCTGTGGGAAGAGACCGAGCGGGCCACCGATAATTTAAGGAAGCTCGTTGAAAGCCTGATCGGAAGGCAGGGTAAAAAGGTCAGCGATATCCTTGAGGGAAAAGAACCCCTGATACCGGACGAAACCGCTAGAGCGGAGGCTGAAAAAGCCATATCCGAGGACGGCGAATGGGGCGTGAAAGCCGTCAGCACGAGGATCGTCGAGTTCGCAAAGGCAGTATCCGGCGGTGACAAGGGGAAGCTGGAGGAACTGAAAAGCGCGATCGAGGAGGGCTTCAGCCAGGCTGAGAAGGCCTTCGGAGACAAGCTTCCTGAAATCACCAGGCAGACGCACGATGAAATCATGCGGCAGCTTGATGAGTGGGCAAAGGAAGAAGAATGATA
>JAEZJL010000428.1 GCA_023415815.1 Bacillota bacterium
ACGGATGATCCCGACAAGCTGGCCGAAATGATGCCCACCTGGGACAAGTTCGTGGAAGCCGGCAAAACGGTCAAAGAAAAGAGCGGCGGCCAGGTATATATGGTGCCTGGGCTTGCGGACGTTTTTGTTGCAAAAAACGGCCAGATCATACAGCCGTGGCTTGACGACGGCATGAATATAAAAGTGAAGGAGCTTTACACGGATTCCCTGGAGCTCTGCAAGCAGGTAAGGGATGCGGGCATTGACGCGAAGCTGGAGCAGTGGACGCCGGAATGGAACGCGGCCTTTGGAAACGGAAAGGTGATCTTCTTCCCGGGCGCGCACTGGTATTACGATTATCTGGTCAAGCCGAACGACAAGGACGGCTCGGGTAGATGGGGAATCATGGCCTGCCCGGACGGACCGTTCAACTGGGGCGGCACTTCATGGGGCATCTGCAATAAATCCACGCCCGAAGCCAAGGATCTGGCGTTCCAGCTCTTCAAGTGGGCCTTCCTTTCCAAGGAGGGCGCCCAGTATATCTTTGAAAACGTGGGACAGGCAAGCGCTTTTGTTCCCTCATGGAGCGAGCCTTATTACGACAAGGGGCTGGATTTCTTCGCCGGACAGAAGATATACAAATTCTTCTTTGACCAGATAAACAAGCTCAAGGGGATCCCGCCCACGAACATCAACGACGAAATCAGGGATAATGCGCTCAACACGGGACTTAAAGCCCTGGATGCGGGGAACGGCAACATAGACCAAATCCTGGACGAGGTGAGCAAGGAGATTGAGCAGAAGCTCAGGTAGGCTGCAGGATACGGTTACGGACGATTCTTTTATTCTATGAAACGACGGTTCACGGCCCGTTTTGCTTTCATAGCTCCCGAAAAGAGCTGTGAAAGCAGGAACGGGGCCGGCAACTCCTTCTACAGGTTCCCAGAAAGGAAAATAATTATGTCGGACAAAGGCCTGTCGGGCACGAAAAAAACCTTCAAACTGAACAGGTATTATCCATATATTTTTGTCGCTCCCTTTTTTTTAGCGTTTTTATGCTTCGGGTTTCTTCCGATGCTGTTCAGTTTGTTTATCAGCCTTACAAAATGGAGCGGATACGGCGAGATCAAATTTGTCGGCTTGTCGAATTACGTCTCGCTTTTGCAGAACGAGCTGCTGTACAAGAGCATACTTAACACTCTGTTAATCATTTCCGTTACGATACCCTTATCCATATTGATAGCGCTTGTTATAAGCTATATCATCAATAATGTCCTGAAAAGGGGACGCACCTTTTATTCCACCCTGTACTTCCTGCCCTATGTCATCACTCCGGTCGCCATAGGCATCATTTTCCGTATGCTCTTTGACCGTCAGAACGGATTTTTCAACATGCTGATGATGAACCTGGGACTTATCAATGAGCCCGTATTCTGGTTCGGCAATCCCGGGACGAGCAGGTTCGTTGTCATTGCAATGATCGTGTGGAAGAATATGGGCTATTTTATTGTGCTGATATGCGCCGGCCTTCAGACCATTTCGCCGGAGTATTACGAATCCGCCACAATCGACGGAGCCGGCATGGCGAGGATATTTACGAGGATTACCGTTCCGTTGCTGAAACCGACGTTGGTCTTCTGCATGATAACTTCCACAATATCGGGACTGCAGCTTTTCGCAGAGCCGCTCTACCTGTTTTCCGTGTCCGATATGACGCGCAGTCTCGGCGGTCCGGGCAAATGCGTGTACACCATCGTCACGTATATGTACGAATCCGCCTTTATCAACGGGAAGTGGGGAGACGGCAGCGCGATCGCATATATTCTCTTTTTATTGATTTCCGTATTAACCCTGAGTCTCATGAAAATCATCAATAAAGGAGGGATATTGGGTGAAAAGTCCTGATACATCCGGCAAATTGAAAATATCCAGGGTCTTGCTGCAGGTCCCGCTCATTTTGATAGGGCTGCTGACGGTGATACCTTTTATATTAATGCTCAACATCAGCACATATGAGACGAACGATGTCTATAAGCAGCTTCCGATACTGCCGGGCAGCTACTTGCTGGAGAATTTCAAAACCGTAATGAGTACAAATTTTCTGGTCTTTTTCAAAAACAGCTTTTTCGTATCTGCGGTTTCCATATGCATTACGCTGCTGTTCAGCTCGATCGCCGGCTTTGCTTTCGCAAAATACACCTTCAAAGGGAGGAACGCGCTTTTCATCATCGTGCTTGCGACAATGATGCTTCCGCCCCAGCTCGGACTGATCGCGTATATATGGGAAATGCGCATCATCAAGCTGAACCAGACGCTCATCCCCTTGATACTGCCGTGGATATCCAATACCTTCGGAGTGTTCTGGATGACGCAGTACATTAAATCCGCAGTCCCGGATGAGATCATAGACAGCGCGAGGGTCGACACCGGCAACGACATCAACGTGTTTTTCAGGATAGTACTGCCGATCATCAAGCCCGGCGTCATGTCGCTGGGACTTATGTGCTTCATCTGGGCGTGGAATGATTTCCTGCTCCCCATGGTGATGATAACAAAAAAAGAGCTGTTTACGATACCGCTCGGGATGGCGACCTTCAGCAACATGTATAAGGTGAATTACTCCGCGCAGATACTGGCTCTGACCATAAGCCTTACCCCTGTCTTCGTACTTTTCTTTGCCGGTTCGAAGCAGCTGATAAGCGGTCTGACGGCCGGAGCGGTAAAGGGCTGACACGATACTAATAATTCCTGGAGTGAAATATGAAAAAACTTTATAAATTGAAATACAATTGGCGGGTAAAATGCATCGAACCCACGGACCGCCTGAGCCGGGCGCAGCTTGAGGCCCTGGGAAATGAAGGGGCGGAAGGGGAAGACGGCTGGTATGCCGCGCAGATGCCCATGCAGATCCAGGACGTGCTGATTGAAGCTGGGGTCATAGAAAACCCGGCTGAGACGGGGAATGCGGAAAAGTGCCTGTGGGTGGCTGAAAAGGACTGGATATACCGGGCCGGTTTCAAAGCTGAAAAAAACGGGGGCAGGGCGTTTTTAAGCTTCGAGGGCCTTGATACCCTGGCGGATGTCTATCTGAACGGAAGACATATCGCGTCCCACTGCGACCTCTATTTGCCGCTCAGGGTCGAGGTATCGGATTTGCTGGAAGCCGAAAACATGCTGGCGATCCATTTCCACTCTCCCCACGAATACCTGAAGAAGACCGCGCTGAGGCCGGAATGGGAAGGAAAGGTGCCCAAATATAAGCTGCTGAGGAAAAGCATCCACGACTTTTTTAATTATCTGGGGATGCCTCCGTATTTTACCCATATGGGCGTATACGGCGACATCGTCCTCAATATCGCGGACAGCGCGGAAATAATTGAGGCGGATGTTGAGCAGGAGCTGTCGGAGGATTTCAAAAGAGCCCGGATAAGGGTTGGAATGAAATGTGCAGGGGATGCAGGCGAATACATGGCAAAAGTGATGCTCGTCAGTCCCGGCGGGAAAGTTGCCGGAGAGGAAGTACAGACGGTATGGCTGCATGAAGGCAGGGGCAGCGCAGGCATTGAGATCACCTTTGACGAGCCTGAGCTGTGGTGGCCTGCAAATCACGGCGGACAGCCGCTTTATCAGCTGGAGATGACGCTTGAAAATTCCTCCGGAGTGCTGGACCGCATGACCAGACGGATCGGCTTCAGGAAAATAGAATTGAAGGGACCGCTTGATTTTTTAATCAACGGGAGGGCTATAAAGCTTTATGGCAGCGTCATCATGCCTATACACGGCGTTTCGTATTGCTGGGATGAGGAAAGAGGACTGGAGATCGCTGAAAAGGCTGCCTTTGCAAATATGAACATCCTCAGGATATGGCATGAGGGAGGAGTTACGTACCCCGACAGCTTATACGATGAATTCGACAAAAGGGGCATCCTGATATGGCAGGATTTTTTCGCCACGTACTCCCACATGCCTGACGACGAGGACTACAGAAGCCTGTGTAGGCTTGAAGCGGAATGCCTTGTAAAGCGGCTGAAGCACCGGCCCTGCATATTGCTCTGGTGCGGCGGAAACGAAACGCTCCTGGGCGCAGAGCTGGCCTATAATCTTGAAAAGACCACGGCCGGAGCGGGAAGGAATGATTTTGACTTCGGCAAAAGCTATGAAGGGCTCCACGGCAGCAGGATATTCCTGGAGGATTACAAAGAAGTATGCCGGAGGCTCGATCCGGACAGATTTTATCTTGAGAATTCCCCCTGGGGAGGTGTGTTCTCCAACGACCCGCGGGTAGGGGATGCGCACGGCTGGGATACCGAGTATTATTATTCGGGCACCGAGGTTTCCTATTTCCTCACTGAAAACTGCCGGTCTGTGATACCCGTGAAACGGAGCCTCGAGCGGATTGTCGGCAGGAAGAACCTCTGGCCCGAAGGCTATACCGGACTGCACCGGCACTCCGACGCCGCTCCCATCCCTTCGGAGTGGCAGAAGCATACGTCGGGAGGCATGGTGCGGTGGATCGCGAGGGAGACGGGGGACTTTTACAATGCGGAAAACACTGACGAGCTGATCTATATGATCAACGCCGCACAGGAAAAATATGTGAAGAGGTCGCTGGGAAACTGCCGCAGGGGGCGGCTCAGCACCGAGCCCGACGGTCCGAGAAGAAGCGCCGGACATCTCCTGCTGAGGATGAACGACACCTTCCCTTCGATGTTTTGCGGATTGCTGGACTATTACCTGGAGGCGGGCATGCCCTATTACGCCCTTAAAAGGCTTTATGAACCCGTGCTGCTCTCCTTCGACATCGGGGACAGCATATATCTCTGGGCTGTAAACGACGGTCCGGAGGATATTGAGGCGGATGTTGAATTCCGTCTTTTCGACCCGGACGCCAATGCCTTCTGCGCCGAAATCACAAGCAAAGCGGCAGTTCGCTCCGGTGAATCGAAAAAGCTGTTTGACCTGGATTCGTTGAGGTTCTTTAAGCGGAGCTGCATATTGTACGCCTGCATGAAGGACGGGAATGGCAGGGTCATCGCGCGGGCCAACGATTGCGTCGAGCTGGAAAGGTTTGTAAAATTCCCGGACGCCGGTTTGGATATAAAGATCGGGAACCGGACGCTGGCCATAACCGCGGACCGGTTTGCCAGATGTATAGAGCTGTTGGGGAATGAGGATGGCGACGAATTCGGGTGGTTTTTTGAGGACAACTATTTCGACCTGCTTCCCGGCGAGGTAAAGTATGTAAAAATAATGGGGAGGCACGAAAAAGGGACGATCACGGCGAAGGCCCATTATTCCACGAAGGCAAGCACGGTCTGTATGGGATGAAAAGGCGGCAGATAAAAAAGCACTCCGATCCGCCGGACGCTATCAAAGATAGGAGATGGCGGCGGAGACTGAAAAAGAACATATGTTCTTGACCTCGTCATATTATCGTGATAGAATATTGGTAAGGGTGATTTCTATGTACGATAAGATTTTTAAGGATTCTCTGGAACGCAACTGGGTCGTGACGATCATATATCAGAAAGGCGAAGAAATAACACAGAGGAATATCGAGGTCAAGTCGATCGAAAACGATAGAATACTCGCTTATTGTCATTTAAGGCGCCGGGCCAGGGTTTTTGGCCTGGACCATATTCTGGCCGCCGATTATTGCAGGAAATCAGGCCACTAAAAGCTGCGCAAACAATTTAAACAAGGTAGGATGTGAATTTGTGCAGCGGGCTGATAAATTTTCAGGCAATATCAGCACAAAAGCCTGTGCTTGGTTTCATTTTACATGGTATATGGCAGTTTCTTTGAGGAAAACGGCGATTCAATAATAAAGGGGCCGGGATACGGCAAATCCGGCCCCTTTATTACTAATTATTAAAAGCAGAATACTGTCTATCTAATAAAGTTCGTAAACACCTTCCGCTCGGCTTCGGGCTCTTTCACGGCCCCTCTGCCGTTCTCGACCAGCTTCAGTATCCACGCCATGTTTTTGCCAAGGACCCGCATGATCTGCACGCCCTCGGCGTCCTGACATGCTTCGCCCTCCGAATTGCCGTGGATCACGTTCCAGTAGCTGGAGGACGCAATGACCATTTCCGAATAATTTATGTAATTGTACAGCTGCTCATAGGTCGCAACCCCGCCGCTGCGTCTGACGGCAGCGAGGCATGCGCCCACCTTGTGCCGGAAAAGGCCGCCGTTGACGCTGGAGACGAAAAACGCCCTGTCCAGGAAAGCCTTCATTGTGCCCGCCACTCCTGAAAAATACACCGGAGTACCCAGCAGTATTCCGTCCGCGTTTTTCATTTTATTTACATAATCGTTCACGCTGTCGCTTTTGATTGTGCACCTTTCGTCCCTGTTCCTGGCACACGTCCCGCAGGCGGTGCAGCCTCTGATATTCTCGCTGCCGACCTGCAACACCTCGACGTCTATTCCGGCGTCCCTCAATTCCTTTGCGACCGTTTCGATGGCAAAGGCCGTATTGCCGTTTTTGTTGGGGCTGCCGTTGATTGCTACCACCTTCATGCTCCATAACCTCACTTTCATACGTAAAGCTCTTTACTTCGATATATATTTTGCATTAATCAGGGTATTACATATAATTTTATATAAAAGCGCAGCCGATAGCAAGCACGAACATTTATAAACCGCTATACACAGGATTGAAATCTGCGGCGTAATGAAGCAATTGTTTTTGCGCCGCTAAAAAAGTATAATCTAAGAATATGGCTCTTAACGGAGGTAGGATCATTGAAGCTGAAGCTGATTTGCTGCGAGGTCTTCATGCGGCCGGCCCGTCTGGCGGCGGCCCGGTCGGCGCACGAGGTCGACCTCGAATTTACCGGGCTCAACTCCCATGTCTCGCCGGACCTCCTGCGGACCTTCATACAGGAAAAAATCGACGCAGCGGGCTCAGGGTATGACGCAGTGCTGCTGGGCTTCGGTCTCTGCGGCAACGGCGCTGCCGGGCTCAGGGCGGGGGCGGTTCCGCTTGTCATCCCCAGGGCGCACGACTGCTGCACCATTTTTCTCGGGAGCCGCGGGAGATTCCTTGAATTTTTCGGGGGCAGCCTCAGCGCTGAATGGAGCACCGACGGTTATATGGAGCGGGGCGGGGAGGATTTTCTCCGTAAAGCCGGCACGGACGAAGCTCTCGGCATTGACGGCGGTTACGGGGGGCTTGCCGAAAAATACGGCGAGGAAAATGCAAGGTTCATATGGGAGACGCTGCATTCCGGCATAAGCACAGGCGAGCTCACTTACATAACCCTTCCGGGAGTGTCGAAGCCCGAGAATCTGGAGGCCTTCAAGGCATATGCCCGGGAGAAGGGCAGGAAGCTCAGGGTCGTCGAGGGCGGCCTGAGCCTGCTTGAAGACCTTGCCGGCGGCAGGTGGGATGACGCGGATTTTCTCACAGTCCCTCCGGGTGGGAGCATTTGGGCCGTTTACGACCATGAAATTGTCATGCGCGCCGGTCCTTAAAGACCATCTTCTCATAAAATTTTAAAGAATGATTAGACATTATGCGCATCCTTCCGTATTATTGTATAGATTGCAAAACAAATGAATTGCAAAACAAAATGGAAAAGGGAGTTTTGTTTATGGAAAGATTATACCGTTCAAAAAGCAATAGAGTTATAGCCGGCGTTTGCGGAGGCTTTGCGGAATATTTCAGGATAGATCCTACCATCATAAGAATAATATGGATACTGATCGGCCTTGCCGGCGCCGGCCTGCCGGCATATATCATAGCCGCGATCATCATGCCCGACGAGGATAAGGTCGCCGCAGGCAAGAGCGAATGGAAGGAGCCTCCGAAAGCAGAGGAGGACAGCTTCACAAGCAGCTTTGAAAGCGAGCAGGATAACTGGGAGCAGCCCGTAAAACCGAAGTATGATTCAGAAAGAAACAGGTATGTGCTGGGAGCGATACTTGTAGGACTGGGAATATTATTCCTGGGGAATCAGATAATACCCAGACTGTTTGAATTAAAATACCTCGTCCCCATACTTCTAATCGGAATCGGAGGCTTTATAGTCTTCAGGAGGAGGCATTGAGGAACATGGAAAACAGACATAGGGGGCTTGGCTTCGGGGTTTTCCTTCTCACGCTGGGATTGCTGTGGATACTCATAAATACAGGCGTGGTGACATGGTCGATACTTGACGCACTGTTTGTGCTCTGGCCCCTCATTATCGTGATCATAGGCATCAATATAATTTTCAGGCGCAACGGCTTGATCAGGACCGGGGCGTGGATCATATTCCTTGCCGTGCTTGTCTCCTACAGCTATTTTTATGTGGATAAAAGCCCTTCCGGAGACAATTCCGTTTATGGCGACAACGTAGTCATAGAGAGGGAGGCCGGTATTAAGGAAGCGGAATTGCGGCTGTCCATGGGCGGCACAAAGATAACGCTCGATTCCGGCACAGACAAGCTGCTTGAAGCGAGTCTTCCCGACAACGGCACAAAGCACACCAGCGAGACGCGGGGGGACAGCGGCAAGGCATATATAGCTTTTGAAAAGAACAGGTATAATACCGGCGACCTGAAATTTGAAAAAAGCGCCGGGACCAGCTTCCATCTTAATCCGGACGTCGTCTGGGATATTGACATCGACACGGGAGCGATAGACGGCAGCTTCGACATGTCAAAGCTGAAGGTGGAGAATCTGAGTCTTGACATAGGGGCGGCCAATACGAGGCTTATCATGGGAAGCTATAATACAAATCTCAAAATAGGCGCAGGTGCATCCAAAATAGATATAGAGATACCGCAAAACACAGGAATCAGGATTAATATGGACGGCGCCCTGAACAGCACCAACCTGGACGGACCCGGCTGGGAAAAGCGGGAAAGCTTTTACTACTCTCCTGGATATGACAGCAAGGAGTATAAGATCGAGGCCTATGTGGACATGGGAGTGGGAAAGCTGGACGTCGAGTCCTCCCAGTGAAATTATCCGGGCAAGGCCTTGGGGCAGACAAGCGGAAATACGCGGCCTCAAGTCCTTTTGCATTATATGGCCTGATGCGCCGCGGGGCAAGGATGGATAAAACAGCGTGAAATTTAATGATATAAAACTTTTAAAAGACAAGTACATTGATCTGTGGTGGGACAGCTCCGCCGGATTTCCCGCGTTCGACGAGGAATACGACGACCGACGGCAGGCCGGAACAGAGGCCCGGATGGAAAGCTTCATAAACTATATCGTCGCCGAGGTGAGGAAGTTCACCGCAGGACCGGTGCTCAAGGGCTCGGGATGGGGCTCCGGGATAAGGACGCAAATTTACGATACGGGCGTCGAAGCCCTGGGCTTTGCTCCGGGCGGCATGGAGCTGCTGCTTAGTAAGAGCTTCGTCAACGCGACCTCCGATTTTTTGGAGGCCGCGCATAAATTTGACCCCTCCGTCAAGCTGGACGATACGATGCAGGCCTTAAGGAATGTCTGGATCATGAACTGCCTCCAGCTGATGCTTGAGAGGGAGGTCGAATACACGCCGCCGCTTTTCGCATACAGCATGCTCTATCCGTACACCGACAACTACCTGGACGCTCCGCGAATATCGCCCGACAAAAAGGCTCAGACCGGCATAAAGCTCCGCCTCAGGCTTGAGGGGAAGCCGGTGGAGGCTTCGAACGCCTACGAGGGGAAGCTTTTCAAGCTCGTGGAAATGATCGAGGGGTATTATTCCAGAGAGACCGAGCCCGAAGTCTTCGAG
>JAEZJL010000431.1 GCA_023415815.1 Bacillota bacterium
GATATAAAGACCACCTTTTTATCGGGGTTTTCCTCTGCTATTCCAAGAATGTCAAGCGGCGAATAAATGATCCGCACATCTGCGCCCTCAGACTTTGCGATTGCAAGGGAGGAAGCGCTTCCGGGCACCTTCAGCAGATCGCCGAAGGAGGCGGTAATGACTCCTTCCCTTTCGGCTATTTCAACAGCCGCGTCTATGAAAGACACAGGAGTGACACATACTGGACAGCCGGGGCCCGAGATCAGCCTTATGCTGTCGGGCAGCAGCTCACGAATGCCGTAGCGGAATATAGCCATTGTGTGCGTGCCGCAGACCTCCATTACGGATATCTGCTCTCCGTCGCAGCTTTTCAGGGCTTCCGCCAGCTTTTTAGCAGTTTCCGGGTTTCTGAACTCATCGAGGTAATTACCCATTGACAATATCCCTCAATTCATTAAAAAGAGCTATCGTTGCCGCCGCTTCCTCTTCGTCAATTATCTGGATAGCGCAGCCTGCGTGAATGAGGACATAATCCCCCTGCTTCACTCCTTCAAGCAGCTCCACGGATATTTCCCGCTCCGCGCCGAGTATATCGGCTGAGGCGTGTTTACCCTTTATCTCAACGATTTTACCGGGTACTCCAAGGCACATTAATATCAACTCCTGCCTTCTCTTTATCCTTGCATTTTTATTCTCAATCTGTATTTCAATAATTACAAATTCAGCCCTACAACTGATATCTTAGCAGAAATTTGCATGCCTTGCCATAGCAATAACTGCTTGACCCAGCGAAATACCGCCGTCGTTGGTGGGCACGCGGCTGTGGATGTATACCCTGAAGCCGTCTTTTTCCAGTATGTCCGTACACCTTGAAAGGAGCAGCATATTCTGGAATACCCCTCCGCTTAGGACCACCCTGTCAAGCCCGGTGTCCGACCGGAGCCTGCCGCATATATCTATGACCATTGCGGCTGCAGTTTCATGAAATTTCGACGAAATGAGCGCGGCAGAGGCGCCTGCTCTCCTGTCGGACACGATACCCGAAATAACAGGCCCCATATCAAGGACATAGAGGCCTTCCCTGTCCGCCGCCGCATATGGGTACTCCCCGTGATAGCCCACCAAAGCGGCATTTTCCAGGTCCATTGCCGCCTGGCCCTCGAAGCTGTTAACACTCCCGACGCCCGCAAGCGCCGAAACAGCATCGAAGAGCCTGCCCATGCCGGAGGTCTGAGGACTGTTGAAGCCGGTTTCCAGCATCCTGCCTACGGTATGCAGCTTCAGCCGCACGCGGCTTTCGTCAGTGTCCTTTATAAGTCCTCTTATAATCGGGTCGTTGATATCGGTTATGTCAAAACCGGAGCCGTACAGATAGCTGAGCGCCATCCTCCAGGGCTCCCTTGCCGCGGCGTCGCCGCCCGGCAGCCCGACGTATGCGAGTCGGCCTGCCCTATGGAAGCCATAATACGAGCCGGTAAAAAACTCTCCGCCCCAGATGTTTCCGTCCTCGCCATAGCCGGTACCGTCAAAGGCTACTCCTATCACCTCTCCCGTCAGTCCGTTTTCGGCCATGCAGGAGGCTATGTGCGCATGGTGGTGCTGAACCGGTATTCTTATGCCCTCCGTCCGTTCAAGCGCATACCTTGTGGAAAGATATCCGGGGTGAAGGTCGTATGCGGTGATAACCGGCTTTATATCGAAAAGCCTTTTAAAATGCTCTATGCCTTCCTCAAAGGACTGCATGGTTTCCAGGTTTTCCAGGTCTCCGATATGATGGCTGATATAGAACTCGTCCCCCCTGTTCAGGCAGAACGTATTCTTGAGCTCTCCGCCGCAGGCCAGCACCTGGGGCCTCCCTGCCGGAAGCACGTCATTTCCGATCAATATCGGCATAGGCACGTAACCCCTCGAACGCCTTATAACGTATTCGTTCTCCCTGAATATCCGCGTCACAGAGTCGTCCGTCCGTATATAAATCTCTCTGTCGTTTATGAGAAACCAGTCGGCGATCCCATTGAGCTCCCGAAGCGCCGACTCATCCGTGTAGCATATCGGTTCGTCGCTTTTATTACCGCTCGTCATCACGAGCAGTCCCGGACAGAGCGGTTTATCCCCGCCGGAGCGGAACAACAGCAGGTGCAGCGGCGTGTAAGGCAGCATGACCCCGAGGCGGCTGCTGCCGGGCGCAAGCTCCTCAGGCAGGCGGCAGCCCTCCTTTTTTTCCAGCAGCACAATGGGCTTTTTCACCGAATCCAGCAGCTTTTCTTCAGAGGCGTCCATGTTGCAGCAGCTGTGGACGGTTTCCATATCTCTGGCCATAAGCGCAAAGGGCTTCTCGTCCCTGTGCTTTCTCCTCCTCAGCTCCCTGACCGCATCCGGGTTGGAAGCGTCACAGGCCAGATGATAACCTCCAAGGCCTTTTACAGCAATGATGAAGCCTTCCGCAAGCTGCCTGGCTGCAAATCCTGAGATGTCTTCGGTCTCGACGGCTTTTCCGTTTTTGTCGAGCAGCTTTAGAGCAGGACCGCACCTATGGCATGAAACAGGCTGGGCATGGTATCTCCTGTCAGCCGGATCTTCATACTGCTCCCTGCAGGTCTCGCACATGGAAAAGGCGGCCATTGTGGTATTGGGCCTGTCATAAGGCACATCTTTTATGATGGTGAATCTCGGACCGCAGTTCGTACAGTTAATAAAAGGATACAGGTACCTGTAATCGGATTTGTCGAAAAGCTCCGCCGCACAGTCCCCGCAAATGGAAATATCGGGTGATATCATCGTGTTTCTTGCATTTCCGCTGCTGGCAATGATCTCAAAACCGCTGTAGCCGAAAAAATCGAGCTTTTCAACCTCTATCTCCCTTATAAGGGATAGGGGCGGAGCCTCTGCCCTCAAGCGTTCCAGAAAAGCGGCCAGCCTGTCGGCACTGCCCTCGGCTTCGATGAGCACACCGTCCCCCGTATTGCTCACCGTGCCGTTTAGAAAAAGCGATTTCGCAAGGCCGGCTATAAATGGCCTGAAGCCCACTCCCTGCACAATCCCGGTTATCTTCACCCTGTATCTTTCAGGCGTCATTTATATCGAAAAACTCCTTTGCGGACGCGATATCCCTGTTTATCTGCCCGATAAGCTCTTCCTTGCTTTTGAATTTCTTTTCATTCCGGATTTTTGAAAGAAAGAATACCTCGATGTCTTTTCCGTATATGTCCCGGCTGAAGTCCAGCAGATGCGTCTCGATGCTTATCCGCTCGACATCCCCGAAGGTAGGGTTCAGGCCGACGTTTGTCAGGCCGGGATAAAATTTTCCGTCCATAAGGGTTTTTGTAATGTATACGCCCTTATGGGGCAGGATGAGGAAATCCTCGGGGTGCAGGTTCGCAGTCGGGAAGCCTATTTTGCTCCCTACCTTCCTCCCGTCCTTAACCTCGCCCGTGATGGAGTAATGCCTGCCCAGAAGCTTGAACACACTCTCCATATCGCCCTTTGCAACACATTCGCGTATCAGGGTGCTGCTCACGGTTTGATTGTCGATTTTAATAGGCGGTATGACAATCACTTTAAAATTGTACAGCCTTCCGAGCTCCCTTAGCAGGTTTACATCGCCTTCTCCCCTGTAGCCGAACCTGTAATCGAAGCCGGCGACGGCAAGCCGCATCTTCAGCCTGCCGACGAGTATATTCCTGACAAAGCTCTCCGGCTTCATTCTGGAGTAGTTCTCGTCAAATTCGTCAAAATAGAGGTAGTTCAAAGCTGTCTCTCCAAGAAGCCGTATCTTTTTGCCGCAGGTGGTGAGAAGCGGTGTGAAGAGCTTTTTTCTGAGAATGTTTTCAGGGTGCTTCGTAAAGGTGTATATCATGGAATCTAGCCCATTGAGCCTTGATTCGTTTATTAGCGTGTTGACCAGCGCCATATGCCCGACGTGCAGTCCGTCGAAGTTGCCCAGCCCTATGCCCGTTGGAGCTTTTATATCACTTTTTCCCATGCCGGAAATGACTTCCATGTTTATGCCCCCACTTTACTTTGATAAGCTGATTCAATCCATATATCCGTTTGCATG
>JAEZJL010000440.1 GCA_023415815.1 Bacillota bacterium
CCCTGCTCAGGGTGCTGAGGGGCGAAATACCGCTTAAGGCGCACGCCCACAGGGCCGACGACATACTGACGGCTATCCGGATAGCAAAGGAGTTCAATGTGGCTCTGACCATAGAGCACTGCACGGAGGGCCACCTTATCACGGATATACTGCTTGAGGAAGGGATTTCGGCCATTATAGGCCCGTCCCTTACGGACAGGTCGAAGATCGAGCTGAGGAATCAGAGCATCAAGACGCCGGGCATACTCTCAAAGGCGGGAGTAAGGATTGCCATCATGACCGACCACCCCTGCATTCCCATCCAGTACCTGCCGCTGTGCGCGGCAATGGCTGTAAAAGAGGGAATGGATGAGACCGAGGCGCTTAAGGCCATAACCATAAACGCGGCGGAGATAACCGGCATCGGGGACAGGGTGGGAAGCCTGGAGCCGGGCAAGGATGCGGATATCGTCATACTGGACGGGCCTCCGCTCGAGCTTAAATCAAAGGTGCTGTACACGGTTATAGACGGAAGGATAGTTTATCAATGTACCAGGTGATCACAAAATCTGTGGAAGAGACCGAGGCCGTGGGGTTCAAGATCGGCGAAATGCTTGCCCCTGGAGACGTCGTATGCCTCATGGGCGGCCTCGGTACCGGAAAGACGGCCTTTACGGGCGGCATTGCCGGAGCGCTGGGTATCTCGGGCTATATAACGAGCCCGACCTTCACCATTGTGAACGAATACTCCGGAAGGCTGCCGCTTTACCACTTTGATGTGTACAGGATCTCGGACCCCGAGGAAATGTTTGAAATAGGATTCGAGGAATACATAGACGGCAGGGGCGTTGTTGTCATAGAGTGGGCGGAGCTCATAAAGGACATACTGCCCCCGGACAATATAGAAGTCGTGTTAGAAAAGACAGGGCCGGGAGAGCCCGAAGAAAGAAGGCTCACAATAAATTTCAACGGCGCAAAATACCGGCAGCTGGAGGGGAGGCTCGGGACCGGCTTATGAGAGTTCTTGCGGTTGATACATCCTCATCGGTAGCCGCGGTGGCTGTAATGGACGATGCCCTGCTGCTCGGAGAATATCTTTTGAATCATGGAAAGACCCATTCCCAGAAGCTCGTGCCCATGATAAAGGAGGTAATGGACGGCCTGGGGCTCGTACCGGGCGATATCGGCCTTTTTGCGGCGTCCGCCGGACCAGGCTCCTTTACGGGGCTCAGGATAGGCGTGACCACGATAAAGGCGATGGCCTTTGCCGCCAAGAAGCCCGCGGTTGCCGTCCCCACGCTTGACGCCCTGGCATACGGCATTGCGGCGGCGGGCGACGCGCTGATCTGCCCCATCATGGACGCGCGGAACGGGCAGGTATATACCGCCCTGTATTCGATTGAAAACGGCCGCCAGAAAAACCTGAGCGGTTACATGGGCGTGCCTCTTGACGAACTGGTGAAGCTGATAAAAAGCAAAAACGTCAGGACCGTTTTTACCGGGGACGCCGTGCCGAAATACAGGGAGGCTCTTAAAGCCGGGCTCGGCGAGGCCTGCGATTTCGCGCCTGCCTGCATGCTCGTCCAGAGGGCCTCGACGGTGGCGCAGCTCGCTTTGATGAGGGCCTCAAGCGGCGAGCTTGAAAGCTGCTTTGACATGGCGCCCTTTTATCTGAGAAAATCCCAGGCCGAGAGGGAATACGACAAAAAACACGGCGTCCGGACTCCGGAGGTATTATGAAGGAGATAAGGATCGTAAAAACGCTGCCGGAGCATATCGAAGACATCATGATCGTCGAAAATCTCAGCTTTAAAATACCATGGTCCAAACAGGCCGTTACGGACGAGCTCACCAGAAATAAATTCGCCCTGTATTTCAGCGCGGACTGCGAAGGACACGTCGTCGGCTACGCCGGCATGTGGCATATCTGCGACGAGGGCCACATCACAAACATAGCCGTCCACCCGGAATTCAGGGGCGCCGGGATCGGAAGCCTCCTCATGCAAAGCCTTATTGAAAAGGCCTCCGGGCTGGACATCACCGCCATGACGCTGGAGGTCAGGAAAAGCAACGCCCCGGCCCAGGCCCTCTACAGAAAATACGGCTTTGAGGAGGGCGGCTTCAGGAAAGCGTACTATGCCGATAATAACGAAGACGCGCTCATAATGTGGAAAAAGCTGTGAAATAATCAAAACTCTCCTTAAAACCATAAATTAATATGTGAAAATGTCGATATATTTTATATACGCAACAGGCGGAGGATTGAATGCTGCAGTTTATTACCGTAAAAAGACTGGTCCTTGCAGGGATGGCGGTATGCTTCCTGTTAAAATGGACCGGTGATCAAACCGGAATAGGAATCATACTGAACGCAGTCACGGCTTTCAACAAGACTGCTTTGTACGGCGTATTATTAGGCGCCGGCATGGCGTTGTTTTTTATATACTGCATCGGTTTACTCCTGTTTGACATATTCGTAAAAACGCCGGAGGGCAGGCTCAAGCTCCCGTTGATCCTGACGCTGTGCATGGCGGCGGTCTTTTTTGCGGATATTTTCTTTATTTACAAAACAGTTGGCATAGGCACTTGCATAGAGCTTGCTCTTTCTATAATATTGGTAGTGAGCATATTTTTACCGGAGCAGGCGCTGCGGCGGGTGTTCAAAAACAATGATCAAACGAGGTAGGGCATATGGAAAAAGGATTCAGTTTTATCATATTGATTGTGGTTATAGCAATTCTTACACTAACCGTTGCCGTACTGGCCGGATTCATTTTTCTAAACAACTCGGATGCAAAGCCTGCTGAACAGTCGGCTGTCGAGCAGGAGAACACCGCGCCCGACGTAACCGACCTGTTTAAAATGGATCTGTTCACCAAGCAGCTGTTCAACCTCAAAAAAACCGACGACAAGCAGGTAGCGGTTTTGCAGGTGAGCGCAAAGCTCGTCTGCTACAAGACCAAGGAGCAGCAGAAGGTCCAGGAGCATGTCGCCCTGTTCCAGGATGAGATTATTGAAATGATCGGCATATTCTTCCTTTCAAAGACAAAGGAAGAGATTGATTCGGCCGAATTCAGGGTCAAGGTGAAATCCGAGCTGGTGAAAAAAATAAACGAGCTGATCAAGTCCTCCAGCAAGAAAAGCAAAATGGAAGAAGATCTGGTTTATGACATCGTCTTTTACGACTGGCTGACGCAGTAGGCCTACACATAATCACTCAGTCCCCTTTACCGGAGCGATCCCGGATGGAATAAGCTACCATCCGGTTTTGCTCCGGTTCTTATTTTTTATGCAATTCACAAAAAGGAATTCTGTCATATTTAGTAGAATATAAATATATTATATAATCCTGCTCAGGGGGGCGCTTATGGCATATGAAAAGGAACTGGCAAGCAGCTCGTTAAAAAATCATTGTGATCCCGGAAAGCTTCCGTTCAACGACACCTCGGAGCTTGAGCCCTATTACGGCATCATCGGCCAGGAGAGGGCGGCCCGGGCGATGAAATTCGGCCTGAATATCAGGATGAAGGGCTACAACCTGTACCTTTCGGGATCCTCCGGGACGGGAAAGACCAGCTACGCCAACAGCTTCATATCAAATGTGGCGGCGGGGCTCCCTATTCCCGACGACTGGTGCTATGTTTACAATTTCGGCAAGCCCGGGAGCCCGACGGCCATAAACCTTCCGGCCGGCCAGGGCAAAGTATTCCAGAAGGACATGGACGATTTTATTAAAATATTGAAGGCCGAGCTTTCAAGAGCGTTTGACAGCGAGGATTACGAGAAGGAAAAGACCTCCATCATCAAGGAGTTCCAGGACAAGCGCAGCGAACTTATGGAGGAGCTTGGGGAAAACGCCGAAAAACACAGCTTTAAGGTCAAGACTACGAACGCGGGCATCTATTTCGTGCCCGTGATCGACGGCAAGGCCATCGACGAGGAGGAGTACGCCGACCTGGATGAGAAGGTGCGGCACGAGCTAAGCGAGAAGTCGAACAACGTCCAGATGGAGACAATGGACATCATCCGCAAGATAAAGGAAGTCGAAAAGAAGGCCGAGACAAAGGTGGAGGAATGGGAGAACAGGATCGCATTGCTCGCCGTAGGCACGCATATAGTCGACCTCAGAGAGAAGTATTCCGTAAATGAAAAGATCGTCAACTACCTGGAGAAGGTTCAGGAGGACATTCTGAAAAACCTTGACGCCTTCATCGAGGAGGAGACGCCCGAAAACGTACAGCAGCTGGTGATACCGTGGATGAAAAAGGAAGCGGAATCCCCCGCCGACAAGTACAAGGTCAACCTGCTGGTAGACAACAGCGCCCTGAAGGGCGCGCCGGTGATCGTCGATTACAACCCGACTTATTACAACCTGTTGGGGAAAATAGAATACGAAAACGAATTCGGCGCCGTTACCACGGATTTCACCCTGGTGAAGGGAGGGCTCCTGCACCAGGCGAACGGCGGCTATTTAATACTCCAGGCGCGGGACGTCCTCAACAATGTCCAGTCCTGGGAGGCGCTCAAAAGGGTCCTGAGGACCAGGCAAATAGCGATCGAAAACATAAAGGAGCAGATGGGCCTGGTCGCCGTCTCCTCACTCAAGCCGGAGCCCATCCCGATCGACGTAAAGGTCGTACTGGTGGGCAGCGCCCAGATATACCAGCTGCTTTACGAGCTGGACGACGACTTTTCGAAGCTCTTCAAGATAAAGGCCGATTTCGACGATGAGATGGAGAGGACGGAGGAAAACATACTCAAGCTGTCCCGCTTCGTCAGCTCCTTCTGCAGCCGGGAAAAGACGCTTCATTTCGACAGGGGCGGAATCGCCAGAATCGTGGACTACGGCTCAAGGCTGGTGGAGGATCAGCAGAAGCTGACTACAAGATTCAACGACCTTGCCGAAATAATGTGCGAGGCCTGCACCTGGGCGGAGCTGGACGGGGCCGCGCTCGTAGGCGCCGTCCACGTCAAAAGGGCTATTGCGGAAAAGAAGAACCGTTCCGACAAATACGACGGGAAGCTCCTGGAGCTGATCAAGGACGGCACGATCATGATCGATACCGCCGGAGAGGTCACCGGGCAGATCAACGGCCTGTCCATACTGGATATGGGCGACTACTCCTTCGGGAAGCCGTCCAGGATCACGGCCGCGACCTATATGGGCGAAAGCGGGATCGTGAACATTGAGCGGGAGATAGAGATGAGCGGCACCTCGCATTCGAAGGGAGTGCTCATCCTGAGCGGCTACATCGGCCAGAAATACGCGCAGGAAATGCCCCTTTCGCTGTCAGCCAGCCTCTGCTTCGAGCAGCTCTACAGCGGCATCGACGGTGACAGCGCCTCAAGCGCCGAGCTGTATGCGATACTTTCCAGCCTGGCGGAGGTCCCCATCAAGCAAAGCATAGCGGTTACGGGCTCCGTGAACCAGAAGGGAGAGATCCAGCCGATCGGAGGAGCTACGCGGAAAATAGAGGGATTTTTCGAGCTCTGCAGACTGAGAGGCCTTGACGGCAGCCACGGCGTCATCATTCCCCACCAGAATGTGAAAAACCTCGTCCTGGAGGACGAGGTGGTCGAGGCGGTCAGAGAAGGCAAATTCCACATCTACCCCGTCAGCACCATCGACGAGGGCATAGAGATACTTACGGGCGCCAAGGCCGGCGCGCGCAAAAAAGACGGGACCTACCCGCAGGGATCCATAAACTGCAAGGTCTACAGGAAGCTCGAAAGGTTCGCGCGGACGGTCGTGTCCTTCGGAAAGCTGGAGCCCCGCCGCGAGCAAGCCTGAAACGGCCTTCCGGCAGCGCTATCGCACAAGCTCCAGCCTGTCTCCGACCCCGGTCAGAGCGGCCCGTACCGCGCCCGCCGGAAGCTCCAGCACGCTTCGGGCCTTTCTTATTACGGGAGAAAGGCGCCAGGGCCTGATACCTTCCATTATATATACGACCTCGTTTGCCGGGCCGAGAAATACGGCGTCTATCGGAAAGCGCATGAAGAGCATGTGGATGGAATTGCAGGGCGTCAGAAGCAGGCCCTCTCCGGACTTCAGCGGCTTCGCGCCCATAAGCCCCAGGAACCTTGAAAAGAAGGAATCCGCAACCTTGCAGCCGTCGGCCAGTACGGTATTTTTATCCGCGTTCCTGATGAACATATCCCACCTCTCTCTTAATAATTTTATCACGGTTAATTTACATATAAAATGAGACATAAAGACCATTTTGACGTATAATTTTAATATATATATGTTGCAATAAGATTTGGGACAAAGAGTTATAATATTTTGCAACGGCAGAATACGGCAATACAAGTGAAAAAACTGATGCTCCCGGCTCCTTTTTTTCATTGTATACAGGTGGTGAAAAAGGTTTGGAACTGACCGATTACGAGCTGATACAAAGATGCCTTGCGGGGCGGCAGGAATACTTCGAGGATCTGGTGGTCAGATACAAAAAGTTGATTTACAGCGTAGTTTATAATATGATAAATGACAAGGAAGAGGTCAACGACATCTCCCAGGAAGTTTTCATAAGAATATACAAATCGCTGGACCGCTACAACCCCGAATACAAGTTCTCCACCTGGTCGGTCAGGATAGCGACAAACCTTTGCCTCGATATACTGCGGAAGAAGAAGGTGGACTCGACACCGATTGAAGAAATAGAGGATTTCTCCAACAAGGCGGATACGCCGGAAGCAAAGTATCTGCAGAAGGAAAAAAGCGAGAGGATACGCAAGGCCATCGCGGGCCTCCCGGAAAAATACAGGACGCCGATAATACTGTTCCACCAGAACGGCTTATCGTACGAGGATATGACGAAGGTTCTGAACGAACCGATGACGATAATAAAGAACAGGCTTTACAGGGCAAGGCTGATGTTAAGGGAAGCGTTGTTACCCGACAGGAAGGAGGAGGTTTTATGAACTGTCAGACGGCAAACGATTATATGATGAAGCACTTCGACGGAGAAATCAACGATATAGAGGAAACCCAGTTCAGACAGCATTTAAAGGGCTGCGCAAAGTGTACCGAGGAATTCGACTGCATGAGCGAGATTTTCAGTTCGCTGGAAACGGCGGACGCAGCCGAGCCTCCGGAGGGCTTTGAGGCCAGCGTAATGGCGAAGGTGGAAAAGGTCGAGCTTGCGCGCAGGGAAAAGAATTCGAAGATGCTCGTGCTGCTTTACAATGCCGCGACGGCAGTCTCGATCATCCTGCTCATGATATTTGTGGCGGACCTCAAGCAGGTCAGCGTTTTCAATGCGTTTGAAAAAATCGGACAATATTTCGGCTCGTTTACGAGCGCTGCTGCTGCGGTATTCGGCGTTGTAGGAGACATAATGCGCCTCCTGGCCGGAGTTGCCGGCGTGATACTCGATGTCGCGGTATCCATCGTCAAATCGTATTACTATATATTCGCAACCC
>JAEZJL010000156.1 GCA_023415815.1 Bacillota bacterium
AGACCACATATGTAAGCTATGCGAAAATCGGGACGATATTTTTAAGCATACCGGGAGTGCTCGACTACTCCGGCCTGCTTTTAAACGGAGCATCCGCCAATGCGGCGCTTGCAAGCGAAGAAATACCGCTGGCAGGGACCGTCAGTCTGGAGGTGCAGTAAAATGGCATATCCCGGGAGTATAGACGAGGGAGGTGTAGTATGTACGGAAAATCCCCATATGGAATAGCGCTGCTTGATATGGATTCCGGAAAAGCAGCAGGTACGGATGCAATCGGGCCGAACCTGATGGACCATCTTCCCCCATGTTTTGCCGGTATCTGTGAAATGGAGGCGATACAGCAGGTTGACGGGGAAGAAATCGGACTGGTGCAATTCTCTATTAAAGACATCCTTGACCAATGGTATGTTGATTCGGCAACCTGGGGCCTGGATTTCTGGGAGAGGGAATTAGGCATAGCGACGGATTCCGGGAAACCTTATCAGCACAGGAGGGAAATCCTGGCTGCCAGGCTGCAGGGAGAGGGGACGGCTACGAAAGCTTTGATAATGAGCGTAGCCGCGGCTTTCAGCGGCGGAGAGGTTGAGGTATACGAATACCCGGCGGAATACCGGTTCGAGGTGAAGTTTACCGGCGTCCTGGGCATACCGCCCAACATGGCCGGGCTGATACAGACAATAGAGAATATTAAACCCGCGCATCTTGCCTATAGCTTCAAGTACACCTACACCTGGTGGCTCGACCTGCGAAGCCTGACATGGCGGCAGGCCGGGAACAAGACATGGGAAGAATTAAGGACTTATGAAGGAGCGTGAGACAATGCAAAACACAGCGAATCTCAATCTTAAAAAACCCGAAGGGACCGATATAGTCAACATTGAGGATCTCAACGGCAACATGGACATCCTGGATGCGGAGATAGTCAAAAAAGTCGACAAGGTAACGGGAAAGCAGCTGAGTACGGAAGATTATACTACCGATGAAAAGACAAAACTGGCCGGTGTTGCGGCCAATGCCAACAACTACACCCATCCTGCCAGCCACTCACCCAGCATTATCACCCAGGACGCCAATAACCGTTTTGCGACGGATGCAGAAAAAACGGCCTGGAATGCCAAGGCAAGCACGGCTGTGGCAACCACCTCGGCAAACGGCCTTATGAGCAGCACGGACAAGACCAAGCTCGACGGGGTTGCGGCCAAAGCCAACAAATACACACATCCGGCCAGTCACCCGCCAAGCATAATCACCCAGGACGCCAGCAACCGTTTTGCTACTGACGCCGAAAAAGCGACCTGGAACGCGAAGGCGAGCACGGCTGTGGCAACTACCTCTGCAAGCGGCCTTATGAGCAGCGCAGACAAGACCAAGCTCGACGGAGTTGCGGTCAACGCCAACAACTACACCCATCCGGCCAGCCATGCGCCCAGCATCATCACCCAGGACGCCAGCAATAGGTTTGTGACGGATACTGAAAAAGCGACCTGGAACGCAAAGGCCGGTACCGCTGTGGCAACTACCTCTGCAAACGGCCTTATGAGCAGCACGGATAAAACCAAGCTTGACGGAGTTGCGGCCAACGCCAACAACTACACCCATCCGGCCAGTCACCCGCCTAGCATCATCACCCAGGACGCCAGCAACCGTTTTGTGACGGATGACGAAAAAACGGCCTGGAACGAGAAGGAAACACCGGAAGGAGCCCAGGCAAAGGCTGATGCAGTACAGGTAAATCTCGCGGCACATACAGATGCGACAAACCCGCACGCTTCCACATATACGGCTACAGCGAACAGGATAATACTGAGGGACGCGAACGGCCGGGCTCAGGTCGCAGCTCCGTCGGCAGCGGCAGATATCGCCCGGAAGGATACGGTTGACACGGTGCAGACAAACCTCAATACACATGCGGCGGACAGGCTCAACCACATTCCCTATGCAGTCGCCACCGGGACAGCCAATACATACGCAGTTACATTGTCTCCTGCTCCTACCGCTTATGCGGACGGCATGGCTGTATGCGTAAAAATCAACGTGGCAAGCACCGGAGCGTCCACTGTAAATGTAAACGGGCTGGGAGCGAAGACGATCCTGGACAGCCTCGGCAACGCCATAACCGCAGGAGGGCTCAAGGCAGCTACGCCGTATACCCTGCGCTACAACGGCACAAATTTTATTGTACAGGGTAAAGGAGGTGGTGGAAACGCAGCAGCGGGTGATTTGCTGAGTGGAAAGACCGCGACGGTGGACGGCGGGCCGATTGTGGGGACGATGCCGGTAATAGCTGGAGATACTACCGGAACAGCGGTGAGCAGCGTAGCAGGGAGTATATATATTCGGCCACCGCAGAATAGTTATTGGCCGTCAACGGGATATTTTGTATATTATGATGATCCTGATTTTAATCCCGCAAATTTCCTTGCAACAAAAAATATATTTGGACTCCAGGGTGCTATACCAGTACTTGGAAATGAAGAATATTGGAGTTGGAGAAGAGCTACTGTTGTAGCACCTTCACAAGAAAGCAGAGTAAATTTGGCAATTCCAATAGGAGCATATTTGACCGAGAATGTTGCTCAAGGAGCAGGATTAACAGGTATATTTGCAGAAGACCCTGATTTTATAGCTGCAAATTTCCTTGCAACCAAAAATATATTTGGGTTACAGGGGGCTATACCGGTAAGAACGAACACCGATACAGGGGGTAGTTATCCACAATCTGCCGCTGATTCATGTTATGACGGTCAGGTGTATATAATGCCTCCTGCGGGTTACTATAACGGTGGTGTATGGGTTCTTAGGTCTATACCAAATTTGGTTGCTTCAAACATAAGGCAGGGGGTTCAAATAGGAACTGGAACTGGTGGAGTTATTACAGGAACACTTGTACCAGGTAAAAAATATGCAACTGGTGCAATATCTATTAATTCACAAACCTCCGAATCGCAAGCAACAATAAGCGGATTGACATTTGTACCTAAATTAATTGTATTTGCATCGAGAAGGTACGTTTCGTCTACTGATTGGAATAATGTTGTAACCGTCGTTTATCATTCAGATTATTTTCCATCGCCAGCAGGAGCACAAGCTTATAATTATTACTCATTAGAAGCAGGAAATAACTGGCAAAATGTTCCGTCTTCAACAAGTGGACAGTTTAAAGAGCCTACGGTGACAACTAATGGAGCAACAGTAACTTTAAGACATTTTTATGGCTTTTCGGGAAATATTACATGGTGGGCATTTGGAGATTAAAGACAGGAGGGAACTAACAACTATGAAAATAGGAAGAAAGATTTATTATGAGGGCCTGACCGGAAATGTAATCCTTGAAACCGGCGAACGTATGGGTGACGTATCGGAGACAACCGCAGAACAGGACTTTGCATTATATAAAGCACTGCAGGTCTATGTGCCTGAACAGGTAAGTGTAGTTCAATTGGAATATGGCCAGGATGTTGATAAATTCGGACTATATAATTACAGCGTAGATACTGCAAATGGACAAATTGTATGGGGCAGCTTAATTGAACCCGTAACACTGCCAACTGAGCCAACCATTACAGACCAGCTTGCAGAACTTAAAAAACAACAGCTTATCATCATGGATACCCTGACAACAGTATACAAGGCCATTTTAGCTGGAGACACAACAATATGAAAATACTATAATTACATACACTTGACCAAGTACCTGAAAAGGGCTGATGTTCAAGCATTATTGGATGCTGAGGTTGCATCGGGGTCTAGGCCGTTAGGGGTAATTTATTATGGTTCCTGTAGTAATAGTATTTGACGGTAATGGATAACAGCTGGACAAAAATAAAAGCTTTTAAAGAGCTCGGGAAACCAGGTTCTTTTTATATTATCTAAATGGAGATGAGAGGAGTGGTGCGGGTAGAAGTAAAAACCGATAAGGATCTTTATAAGGTATTTCGTTAACAGGTTAAGGAGAAATTTAGGGTATGATAGAAATTTAAGGGATATAGTAATAAAGTGGAGTTTAAGATGAACGGATGTATAAAAAAGATAAATATTCTGTTTATCAGACGGAAAGCAAAGAGCCATATAGGGACTTGTAGTAATAGTTGCAGCTTACTCAAATAGGCTTCTTCTTTATGCAGCCGAAAAGATTTTTATAAATGAGGGGATGGAATATCGTGCTCAAAGTATCACAAATAATCTTATGGCTCAAATCCCACATCGGCGCAGGCTACGTATACGGCACAATCGGCCAGACCTGTACCGTCGACCTGCTCCGGCAAAAACAGGTCCAATACGGCGTCCAAATGGGCAACGGTTACTACCAGCTCAACGGCGACTACACAAAAGGCCGGTGTGGCAGGTGGCTCAATAAGTGGGTGTGCGACTGCTCGGGGCTCATCAAGATAGCCCGCAAAGCCCTGTCGGGCGTATGGCAGGACGTGTCGGCGCAGGGGACATACGACCAGTGCGGTAACCGGGGCGCCATCGGCAGCATGCCGCTGACCCCGGGCTGTACGGTCTACATGTACAGCAAGGACAAGGGGCGAATGTCGCATGTCGGCATGTACATCGGCGGCGGGCTCGTGGTTGAGGCACGCGGCGTTGACTACGGCGTTGTGACAACCAGGCTTTCGGATCGTGCCTGGACGCACTGGGGATTGCTCGATTGGCTCGTACACGACGTTGCGGCCGACACCGGGAAGGCTGTTGCCGGCGGCGCTGCGGATGCGGGGGATGCGTCAAATCCTAAGCCGGACGACGCGATGCCCTATGAGCAGGCCGTCGACATTATTTCGCAAAAGGCCGGCATCAGTAAAGAATACTGGCTCAGGAAAAAGGACATTGAGCCTAATTTTTCAAGATTGATGGTAATGATAGCAACTGCTATGGAGGGGTGATTTTATGGATCTTGCAACGATATCCGGCGTGATCGTGGCGGCAGCCGTGGCGGTGGAAAGGGCGGCTGAAGTGATCAAGCCGCTTTACCTGAAAATTAAAAACCGTTTTACGAAAGTCCAATATACCGAGTGCAGCAAGCTTGAGAAGGAAATAATGTCGATACTTCTCGGACCCGCAATATGTATTGCGGTGCAGGTCGGCGTTGATCTGCCGGGCATTGGCGAATCCGCCGTCCTCGGACAGGTATTGGCGGGTCTGGCGGCGTCGCTCGGAAGCAATTTTCTGCATACCGTCTTATCGATAGCTTTGGCTATAAAGAACGGTGCGGAGACTATAAAAAATTCTTCTGCCGATAATGCGGGGAAAATTTAGGGGCGGTTTTGCACTTAGCTGCATTAAAATCCGTTTGCAGCGATTTTAACCTCCACGGCATAAACCGCTTCTGCAAATTACATATTTCGGCATCATTAAAAAACAAGCCTCCGAAAATTTCACGGAGGCTTGTTTTTTGCTGTTACGACAACCATAGACTAAGGCGGCAGTTCACGAATTTCCGGGAGTGGTCGGGCGAAGGGGTGAAAAGCGGAATAGTCAACTGAAATGTGCGGTCAAATACGACCCGCTATTTTTTCCTCCTTACAGGCTCCAGAAGATTGAGCATAAACTGGCTTCCCTGCCCTTCGGGGTTGTCGTTCCGGATGTGCTCTTCCAGGCAGAGCCTTGATCTGTCCGGTGTATATTCATTATTCTGCGAAAGGTATTTCATCAGCAGCTGCCAGGAAGCGTAAATATCCTCGTTGCTGGGCAGCACTGCGAACAGGCCGCCGGGAAGCCTCATTTCCTTTAAATGGCCGGGGATTTCGACTCCCTCCGGTATGGATGCGCACATGCCGTAACCGTATTCGGGATTTGTTTTTGACGGCAGCGGGTCGGTATTTCCGCCGAACAGCCGCGCCGTCCCCATAAGACCGGCAGTTTTAAGCCATTCTATCACCGGCGTCGCAGCCTCGTCTTCGGGAGAGGCACCTACGGCTGTGTGATATACCGTTCTCATCGGGGGAAGCGTTATAAAACGCACGTAACTATTAAGAGTTTCATTTTCGAACATTACAATATCCTCCATTTCTTTGCGTTGATGATACTGCATCACAGTGTTGATTAAGTCGCCAAGCTCCGCCAATGAGCTGCATGACAGATGTCCGCCGGTTTTGGACAGGGAATCAAGAAGGCCGTAAAGCATATTCTTGCGCATCGTCAGCTCGCCGGTATCCCGGTCAAGCGAATTGATACGGTTTTTTATGATTTTTTCTAAAACCTCGGAGCTTTTACTATCCAGGACCGTTTTGACATCCTTTAAAGGGATATCCAGCCTCCTTAATACGGAAGTGATGTTTATGCGCAATACGGCGGCCTCGTCATAAACCCGCCAGCCGGACTCACGGTCGCGCGCGCTTTCAAACAGGCCTTCCGATTCCCAATGGCGCAATGTACGGCTTGTCAGACCGAGCTGCGCCGAAAGCTTATTAATGGCCACAGGCAGACTCATTTTTTAACTCCTTTTATTTAATAGAGGATCCTCTTGTATAGATAATATCACTTGACGCTGCGGCAATTGCAAGAATAATTTGTTTATTTTATGTGATAATTTCAATTTAACATTTGTAAGCTAAAAGGTGTTAAGCAAATTATCGTATCATGGAAAAGCGGAGAAGTACAAGAATTTGAAAGCTCTGGCATTCCGGCGTATGAAGGTATTTTGCTTGAATTTAATTCCCTGGTATGTATACGACCCTGTCTACCTGCCTTTCAGCTTTACAATTGAATGTCAATACTAAAAATGGAACGCGGTTTGCCGCACGCCAAAAGGCCGGGATATGATTGAACATATCCCGGCCTTTTTTGGCAATGCCTTTAATAAACGAAAACCATGTGGCCGATATAGGCCTTAATAGGCTTTGACCACAGCCATTTGTTCGTCGCGCTGTCGTCGAAATAGTACACTGCCCCGTTGCTGGGGTCACTGCCGTGAAGAGCGTCGTAGGCAGCCTTCTTGGCCGTTTCGGTAGCAGGCTTGTTAATCCATCCGTTTTCCACCGGCGTAAACTGGTAATAGCCGGAATCCTTCTGGTATATTACCGAGCTGATGGTATCCGGGAATCTGTCGTCATAAATCCTGTTAATGACGACCGCGGCGACGCCTACCTGCGCGTTGTAGGGTTCGCTCCCTGCTTCCGCGGTTATCAGTCTTGCAAGCAGGTCATAGTCGCTCTGGGTATACGAAACCACGGCTTTGGCTGCCGTTGAGCCTGAGGCCGCAGCCGCTCCGGGTATGGCAAGCTTCTGCCCAGGATATAGGCTGTCGTTCCACTTATTGTTTGCTTTCCTGAGCGTGCTTAGGGATAAGCCGTACTTCTGGGCTATGAGGTAAAGTGTATCGCCGCTCTTTACCGTATAGGTGTCCGCCCTCACGTACAGGACCTGCCCCGGATAGATAACGGTGCTCTTCAGGCCGTTGTCGCTCATGATGGTGCCTGACGAGGTGTTGAAAATGCCTCCGATTTTGCTTAACGTGTCGTTTGCCGCAACCGTATAGTTTGCCGCAAATGCTGAATTCGCCAGCAGCATGACGGTAACAAGCAGTCCCGCAAAAAAGGCGGCGGCCTTTTTGTGTCTGAACATGTTTTTTTCCTCCTTTAGCCTCCGGGGTTAGTTGACGGGTTCGGGTCGAGGCACCCTACTCAATTTTTGACGAATGAGATTCACCCCAATGTTTTGATCCCCCGTACTCCATTTGGAGATTCGGCGTTTTTTGTTTTCTTAGGTATTCTAACAGAGGCCTCTCCCCAAATCCATGCAATATTTATGCCAACACAGGAAATATGGGGCAGAGGAAGAAAGATCATCAGGCAAGCTCAAGCTTTGCCTGGAATATTCCCGAGCCCGAGGCTTTATTGAGGCCCTCGAAATGATAGCAGCTTTCACCGGAATCTGAGGACATTCTGATCAATACGTCCTCGTCCGCTTTTGCCTCGGACAGATAATTCACCTGCAAAGCGCCGATATGCCTTTCCGACAGCGTTCCGGCCGGGAGGCATTCCAGCAGCCAGTCCACGTACCTTGCGTTGTTGACATGGTGGTTTATGTCGATGTCGTTGTAGCTGACAGTTCTCTCAAAGGTTTTCAGCAAAGCGCCGTCACACGGCAGCTTTTCAAGTCTTTCATCCAGACCGTGCCTGTCCTTGTTTTCCGGATAGGATGCCTGGACGTTTTGCACCCTTTGAGGCCGCATGGTATTAACATCCAGAAGCACCCAGACCGTCGTGGCCGCTCCTATCCGCCTGCCGCCTGCGTCGCTGAAAATGAAGTCCCTGGTTGCAAAAAGCCTGTATGTGTCCTTCGGCCATGTCTCCACCCTTATCGTGCTGCCCCAGGGCGGGTATTCCTCCATCTTAACCTTCACTCTGGAAAGGACCCAGATGAGGTGGTTCTTCACAATATCCCTATAGCCCCAACCCAGGTGCTCCGCATGATTTCCGGCAGCCTCCTGCATGTAGTTGAAAAGCTGGTTTATCTTAAGCCTGTTTTTAAAATCCACGTCGTAAGACTTTACGAGCACATCTTCCTGCCATATCGTCTGCATCATATACCTCCGGTGAAAGCGTTGGACTTGGGGGACAGTTCTGCAAAAACGGTAAAATATACGGATTGTGCAGAACTGTCCCCCATATTGTACCATACCGGCAATAGCGATGGAAGTTGGAATGAAGCCGAAGGTGGTGGTATAATGTAAGGGGACAGTTCTGCAAAGGACTGTGCCGAGAACTGTCCCCTTTTGACGCTAAAGCAGCTTGGGACAGTTCTGCAAAGAACTGTGCCGAGAACTGTCCCCTTTTGACGCTAAAGCAACTTGGGACAGTTCTGCAAAGAACTGTGCCGGGGACTGTCCCCTTTTGACGCTGAAGCAACTTGGGACAGGCAAAGGGGCGGATTGCAAAAAACTGTCCCTTTTCATATGGAGGGTTGTATGTACGGATTGGTACTGGAGGGCGGGGGGAGCAAGGGCTCCTACCAGATCGGCGCTTGCAGGGCGCTGGCTGAAATGGGTATCGTATACGGGGCTGTGGCGGGCACCTCGGTGGGGGCGCTGAACGGAGCCATGGTGGTGCAGGGTGATATAGACAAGGCGTATAAGCTGTGGCATGATATGAATCCGTATGATGTCATAAAAATGACCGACGAGGAGCTGGAGGGCTTTTCGGAATCCTCGTCCAGGATTGAGAGCCTGAATGTATTCATGCGCAAGCTCCGGAAGGTCATCGCCGAAAGAGGCCTCGATACGGCGCCGCTGGTTGAAATGCTTGAAAAGGAGATCGATGAGGACAGGATACGGAAATCCGAAATGGATTTCGGGATCGTGACGGTTGACCTCACTTCGAGAAAGGCGCTCGAAATATATAAAGAAGAGATTCCCAATGGCAGGCTTGTGGACTATATCCTTGCAAGCGCTAGCTTCCCCGCCTTCAGACGTGCGGTGATCGACGGGAAGGTTTTCATCGACGGGGGCTTTTACAATGCTCTTCCGATAAATCTTGTAAAAAACAAGGGCTGTTCGGACATAATAGTATTGAGGACAAACAGCCTGGGCGTAAAAAAACGGGTCGACACGGCAGGGCTGAATATTGTTACCATAGAGCCGTCCGAGAGCCTGGGACCCCTGCTGGACTTTAACCCGGGCCGGATGCGTCTGAACCTGAAGCTCGGGTATTTTGACGCTTTGAAGGTTTTTAAAAAGCTCCGGGGCAGCAGGTACTACATCCAGCCCGACAACGACGACGGCTTTTTCATAAGCTACCTTGCCGGCCTGGAGGAAGACAAGGTCAGGGGGCTGTGCTTACTGTTCGGCCTGGACGGAGGGGGCCGAAGGGCGCTTTTCGAGTACATTGTCCCCAGAATTGCGGACCTTTTGAGCCTGCCGGCAAATGCGGACTACGAGGATGTGTTCATAGGTCTGCTGGAAAAAATCGCGGAGGCAAACGGGATTGAGAGGTTCAGGATCTATTCGGCACACGAGCTGTATCAGGAAATCGAAGGCAGCTTATGCCGGTATAACGAAGGCTTTATAAGCGAAATTCCGGGTTTTCTTAAAAACAGGGAGCTGCTGACGCGGCTTGTCAGGGACAGGATCATAAGGAGCATTGCGGACATAATCTTCTGTACCGGCGTCAAAGGATGATTCCATAGGGATTATATGGTACATATTATGAATATCACCTATTCAGGGTATGCTATTCATGTTGCAAAAAAGATTTGAGACATGGAATGAATGTATTTTTGCAGCAGGATGACAATGAAATACAATTTTCATTGTATTTGTTGAAATGAGACGAAAATAGCATGGAATGGTGATATTTTTTAATGAGCTTTATAATACCTACAACATACGTTGTTTTGGGAGGCTTGGTCATTGTTCTTTCGGCGGCTTTGTTTGCCCGCAGGAGGGACCGTTTTATCGAAGTCAGGGATACCATGCTTGCGCCTGAGGAGCTGGAGAGGCATGCGGTTGAGATAGCCCGGAGCCACCCGGTCGGCAGATCCGCCAGGAGCCTGCACTGGCTGGTCCGCAGGATGAACGATAACTTTGAAACGATCACCTCGGTATACCGTGAATTGAATTCCGATGTTAAGGCCATGTTTCCGACTGCTCCGGCGTCAGAATGGCTGCTCGACAATTTTTATATCATAGAGGAACAGGTCAAGCTGATAAGGAAGAACCTGTCCAGAGGACAGTACTCGAAGCTTCCGATACTCACCAGGGGCTATCTTAAGGGCTACCCCAGGGTTTATGCCATTGCCCTCGAGCTGATAGCGCATTCGGACGGGAGAATGGACGAAAAAATACTCACCGGCTTCATCAGCGCCTATCAGACCCAGTCGCTGCTTTCCATGGCCGAGCTCTGGGCGCTGGCGCTCATGCTAAGGATTGCCCTGGTGGAAAACATAAGAAATATCTGTGAAGGCATAAGCAAATCCAGAAACGACTGGCATATTGCCGAGAGACTTGCCGCGGATATAAGCGATGCTGGGACGGATGAGAACAGGATCGCTGCGGCCCTGAATGAGCAGCTCGGCAGGCAGAAGGCCATAAGCCCGTCTTTTGTGGAGCATCTGCTGCAAAGGCTGAGAAAACAGGGCAAAGGCGTATCCGCAGTGACTCATCTGCTCGACCTGAAGCTTCATGAGGCAAATTCCTCAACAGAGGCGGTGACAGGGCTCGAGCACCAGCTCCAGGCCTCCATGCAGGTTTCAATAGGAAATACCATAACAGGCCTTCGGCTGGTATCCGAAATCGACTGGTCCGACATTTTCGAATCCTTGAGCAGCGTGGAGCAGATTCTAAGGAGGGACCCCTGCGGCATGTACCCGCTGATGGATTTCGAATCCAGGGATTATTACAGGCATGAGGTGGAGAAGCTTGCAAGGACATACGGGACGTCGGAAATAAATATAGCGGCAAAGGCGGTGGAATGCTCAAGGGACCCGGAACGGGGCGCTTCTTCCCCCTTTAATCATGTAGGGTATTATCTTGTGGGAAGGGGCAGGAGCTGCCTGAACGACAAGCTTGACGGAGGGCGCGGGAGAAGGAGGATACTTTTCCTGTTCAAAGAGCATCCCATGTTTTTTTACACGCTGCCGATAATACTTCTGACCGTTTTTCTGACCTCCTTTTTCTGCTATTACAGCAGCACAAGAAGCACAAACGTCCCGCTGTACATCATATTGACGGCCTTTGCCGTACTGGTACCCTGCAGCGAGCTTTCGATGATTTTTGTGAACACCGTCATGAGCCATTTGTTCAAGCCTTCGACCATGCCCAAGCTGGAGTTGAGGGGCGGAGTGCCCGAGGAACTGGCCGCCATGGTTATAGTACCGACGCTCATACCGAACGGAAGGAGAGCGTGCGAGCTGCTTGATCAGCTGGAGGTATTCTATCTTGCAAATAAGGACGAAAACGTGTTTTTCGCCCTTGTCGCGGACTTCAAGGACTCCCCCGAGGAAAGGACGGCCGGCGACGAGAGCACAATCAGGACCGCTCTGGACGGGGTTCGCAGGCTGAATGCGAAATATGCGGCCGGAGGCAGGGACATATTTTACTATCTCCACAGAAAACGCGAGTTTAACCCGTCCGAAGGGAAATGGATGGGCTGGGAGCGCAAAAGGGGGGCCATCGTAGAATTCAACAGGCTGCTGAGAGGCTGCGCCGATACCGGCTTTACCAGTGTCAGCGGGGATATCGGAAGCTTACCGCGCATTAAGTATGTGATAACGCTAGACGCCGATACGAGCCTGCCGATGGATTCCGCAAGAAAGCTGATAGGGACGATGGCTCACCCGCTGAACAGGGCGGTGGTGGACGGCGAATCCGGGATCGTCAGGGAGGGCTACGGCCTGCTGCAGCCGAGGATAAGCGTAAGCATCTCCGGGGCGAACAGGTCGCTCTTTACAAGGATATTTGCCGGACAGGGCGGGATTGACCCCTATACGACCTCTGTTTCGGATATCTATCAGGACATTTTCGGGGAAGGTATCTTCACGGGCAAGGGAATATACGAGGTGGATGTGTTCAGGACAGTTCTGGAGACCAGGATTCCGGACAACTCCGTGCTCAGCCACGACCTCATCGAGGGCTGCCACCTGAGAGCCGGGCTTGTGACGGATATAGAGCTGGTCGACGGCTACCCCTCAAGGTACAATTCCTTCGCAATGAGGCAACACCGATGGGTCCGGGGCGACTGGCAGCTGCTTCCCTGGCTTTCCTCCGAGGTGGCGGACAGGACCTCCGGGAGGAGCCCGAACCGGATAACCGCACTCTCGAGATGGAAAATAACGGACAACTTAAGAAGAAGCCTGCTGTACCCGTCCCTCTTTATCACCGTATGCCTCGGGATGGGAATTCTGCCCGGCAGCCCCTATGTCTGGACAGGCCTGGCGGCCGCCGCCGCGGCATCCCCCATCATCACGGGGATATTGAACATATTGCTCTCAGGCAGGCTAAAGGCTGCGAGGCCCGGAAAGGATTCAACCGTCATAGGGGGCTTCAGGGCGGCGGTTTATCAATCCCTCCTGCTCTTTATATTCGTCCCGTATCAGGCTTACCTTATGTCGGACGCCATCATAAGGACGCTGGCAAGGGTGCTCTTCACAAGGAGGAATCTGCTTGAATGGGTGACTGCGGCGGATGTCGAGGCAGGGATTAAAAACGACGCCGCAAGCTTCTGGAAGAGGATGTGGATACAGGCTCCGGCAGCCGCTGTTGTCTGGGCGCTGCCTTCCGCGGCCGGCCGCCCCGCCATATTGCTTTCCTTGCTGATATCGGTGCTGTGGCTTTCCGCTCCCCATACGGCCTACTTCATCAGCAGGCCGTGCGTCAAAAAGCCGGAGCAGCTTGAAGCACAGGATATGCAGCGGCTCAGGAGGCTTGCCAGGAAAACCTGGAGATACTTTGAAGACTTTGCCGTCGAGGAGGACAACTACCTTCCTCCGGACAATTACCAGGAGGAGCCGCCGAGAGGCTCCGCCCACAGGACCTCGCCCACAAATATAGGGCTGCTGCTGATGTCGGTGCTGTCGGCGGGAGATATGGGATTTTTGGGCGTAAGAGAGCTCGCGGCAAGAGTCGGCAGGATCATTTCGACTGTTGAGCGGATGGCGAAATGGAAGGGCCACCTGTATAACTGGTACAATACAATAACCCTCAATACCCTCAGACCCCTGTACGTATCAACCGTTGACAGCGGGAATTACGTCGGCTACCTTATGGTGCTGCGGGAAGGCTTGAGCGAGTATGTATGCAAGTCTTTTCCCGATACGGAAGCGGCGCCGGGACTTATCACGCTGCTCGGCATTTTGTCCGAGGAGGGCATCGATACCGGCGGAATCATTGCAGAAAGCGGACTTGATAAGTTCGTCGAAGAGGGCTGCATGGAGCCGGCAAAGTGGAGGGAAATACTTATGAGGCTGCTGGAATGGAGCGGCAGCCCTGAAGTGGAGCAGGAGCTTAAAAAGTCGGACTGGGGCGAGAAACTCACCGCACAGCTGCATATATGCATAAATGAGCTGGAGGATTTCTTTCCGGCTCTGGTAAACACCGCGGAATTCAAGCTTCTGGACGAACTGGAGCCGGGTTTTTACGAGCTTCTGACCACGGCGGCCTCGCCGGAGGGCCTTGCAGTGGAATATGAAAGGGCCGGACGGCTTATAGACAAATATCTGGCCGAAAAAGGAGTGCAGGAGGCTCCCGAAAGGCGCGAGGCCTATAACAGACTTGCCGGGCTTTTACGGCGTGCAGCCGAAAAGACCGGGGAACTCGCGGCGCTCTATAAGGATATCTTCGCCAGAGTCGGAAGGCTTATCGACGCGACCGAATTCACGCCGCTTTTCGATCCCAAGAGACAGCTGTTTTCGATTGGTTTCAATGTCGAGGACGGCCATCTCAGCAAATCCTATTACGATCTGCTTGCGTCGGAGGCGAGGCAGGCGAGCTATATAGCGGTTGCAAGGGGCGAGGTGGAGCGCAGGCACTGGTCGAGGCTGGGAAGAAAGCTCACTTCCGTAGACGGCTTCAAAGGCCTCGTATCATGGACTGGGACCATGTTTGAATACCTTATGCCCCTGCTGATCATGAAGAATTATGAAAATACCGTTTTTGACGAGACGTATTCGTTTGTTGTCAGGACCCAGAAAAAATACGGCAGGCAGAGGAAGATTCCATGGGGCGTATCGGAATCGGGCTACCACGCCTTCGATATAAACCTGAATTACCAGTACAAGGCCTTCGGAGTCCCTGAGCTCGGCTTGAAAAGGGGCCTCGGGAACGATATGGTTGTTACGCCCTACGCCTCGATACTTGCTTTAGGCATCGACCCGGTTTCGGTGGCGGCAAACATAAGGGAGCTTGAGAAAAAAGGGATGGACGGCAGCTACGGTCTTTTCGAGGCCATAGATTTCACGCCCTCAAGGCTCGGGCGGGAAAGCGAGTACAGCATTGTCAAAAGCTATATGGCGCATCATCAGGGTATGAGCATGATGGCCCTCAATAATTTCTTCCATTCCGGCATAATGCAAAAACGTTTCCATGCCGACCCCGTGATTAAATCCGCGGAGCTTCTGCTGCAGGAGAAGAGTCCTGAAAACGCACTGCTTGCGAAAGAATACAGGGATGAAAGCTATCCGGCCGCCAGGAGAACAGAGCTGGGAGACGGAGAAGCGGTGAGGACTTTTGGAATTCCGGGATCTGTGCTGCCCGCGGCCCACATTCTTTCCAACGGCAGCTACTCCGTGATGGTGACGGACGGAGGCTCCGGATACAGCGTATGCGAGGAAAGGGCCGTTTCAAGATGGTCGGGGGAACAGGGCGGCACAGGCAGCGGTATGTTCATATACATACAGAACATCAATTCCAACACGCTCTGGTCGTCGGCCTTCGAGCCCTGCAGAACGGTACCCGAGATGTACAGGGTGGTTTTTTCGCCCGATAAGGCGGAATATTCCAGAAAGGACGGAAACATAGAAACCACCGCACAGATCACCGTATCGCCGGAAGACAATGCCGAAGTCAGGCGCGTTTCCCTGACAAATCACAGCAGCCATACCAGGACCGTCGAGCTCACAAGCTATTTCGAGACGGTGCTTTCGCCTGCCGCGGACGACGCCGCGCATCCCGCCTTCAGCAAGCTCTTTGTGCGTACCGAATTCATCCGGGAGCACGACTGCCTGCTTGCCTCCAGAAGGCACCGGAAAAACGATGCCAAGCCGATGTGGCTGATCCACACGATCGCCCTCGAAGGGGAGCCTGTCGGGGATATACAGTATGAAACCGACCGTATGAAGTTTATAGGCAGAAACCGGGATCTTTCAAACCCTGCCGCACTGGAGCCGGACCAGCCCCTGTCAAACAGCGAGGGCTCGGTCCTCGACCCTGTGATGAGCCTGAGACGCAGGGTGAACATAGAGTCGGGCCAGACGGTCCGCGTTTCCTTTTCAACAGCCGTCGCCGAGACAAGGAAGCACGCCCTTGAGCTGGCTGAAAAATATCACGATTTCAAAGCCTCCGAAAGGGCCTTTGAGCTTTCATGGACAAGAAGCCAGGTGGAATCCAGATACCTCGGGCTCAATGCGTCGGATGTCGAGCAATATCTTGAGCTGGTCCCCTGCCTGCTCTTCAACAATCCCCTGAGACGGAGCCTTTCCGGTTACATCAGGGACAATGTCAAGGCTCAGCAGGATCTGTGGCCTTTCGGCATCTCCGGGGATATTCCCATAATACTTTTGATTGTAAATGAGCCGGGAGACGTGGATATGGTCGAATGGGTGCTCAAAGGCCATGAATACTGGCGTATGAAAGGCCTGCAGGTGGACCTGCTCATTCTTGCCGACAGGGAGGAAGGGTATTCGCAGCCCGTTCAGGATATGGTGAGAGATATCGTGGCGGCCAGCCATGCCGGTGAAATGCTCGATAAGAAGGGCGGCGTATTTATCAGGAATACCTCCACGCTCGACAAAGAGCAGGTGGTCCTCTTTTATACGGCAGCTCAGCTTGTGATAAAAGATAGTGTCGAGGCCCTGATGCAGCAGCTAAAGGAGCTCGGAAGCGCCGGGGCGGACAGGCCGGAGACAGTTTCAGGCGCCGGAGCCGCGCCTGTTCAGGCCTGCCATACCGAAAGCTGCGGAGAGCTTCTGTTTTTTAACGGGCTCGGAGGCTTTGAAAGCGACGGCAGGGAATATGTGGTCAGGCTGCGCAGCGGACAGCACACTCCGGCCCCCTGGATCAATGTGATAGCGAACAGGCAGTTCGGCTTCATTGTTTCGGAAAGCGGAGGAGGCTATACCTGGGCCGGGAACAGCAGGGAACACAAGCTTACGCCGTGGTATAACGATCCCGTTACCGACCGGCAGGGCGAGGCCCTGTATATCAGGGACATGGCATCCGGCGAGTTCTGGAGCCTTACGCCCATGCCCGCGGGCAGCGGGGAGCAGTATACGGTGAGGCACGGACGCGGGTATACGGTGTTTGAAAATACCTCCCGGGGGCTGCGGCAGAGCCTGACCGTTTTTACCGCATTGGAGGACAGGGTCAAGATTTGCCTTATAAGCCTGGCAGAGCTTAACGGTGCGTCAAGAAAAATTTCGCTGACTTACTTTGCGGTACCCGTTATAGGCGTGGATGAGAGACATACTTCACCCTTTATAGTCACAGATACGGGAAGAAACGGAATGCTTGTTGCCGAAAACAGATTCAGCAGCGAATTCAAGGGGTTGGCATTCATCGACGCGTCGGAAGCGGAACGCACCTGGACAGGCGACAGGGCGGGCTTCACAGGAGTGAACGGCAATCTTGCCGCCCCTGCCGCAATGGCGTGCGATACGCTCGACTGTATGACAGGGGCGGGCCTTGACCCATGTATGGCTCTTCGGATCGTTTCGGAGCTTGGCGCGGGTGAGGAAAAAAGTCTTGTATTTGTGTTCGGGCAGGCAGACTCCGAACCGGAGGCGGCCGATCTTGCGGAGAGATTCAAGGCGCCGGAGGCGGCTGCGCGTGAGCTTGAGCGGGTAAGGGAATTCTGGAGGGAAAAGCTCGAAATCCTCAGGATTGAGACCCCGGACGACTCGGCAAATATAATGCTGAACGGCTGGCTGCTTTACCAGACGACGGCCTGCAGGCTGTGGGCCAGATCTGCCTATTATCAATCCGGGGGCGCGTTCGGCTTCAGGGACCAGCTTCAGGACAGCATGGCATTGGTTGACATATGGCCGGAGGTTACCAGGGAGCAGATACTGCTGCATGCCTCAAGACAGTTCATTGAGGGCGATGTACAGCACTGGTGGCATGCGGAAACCGGCAAGGGAATACGCACAAGGTATTCCGACGACCTGTTATGGCTTCCGTACGTCACTGCGGACTATGTTACCCATACCGGGGATTACAGCGTGCTTGACGAGAAGGTCCCCTGGCTTGAGACCCAGCAGCTGGGTGAAAACGAGGACGAGCGGTATGACTCCCCGGTACAGGCGCCGGGAAGCTCCAGCGTTTACGAGCACTGCATCAGGGCAATCGAACGCTCTCTCCCGTGCGGCCCGCACGGAATACCGCTGATGGGCTCGGGAGACTGGAACGACGGCATGAACAATGTAGGATGCAGAGGCAGGGGGGAAAGTGTCTGGCTCGGCTGGTTCCTGTATAAAATCCTGCAGGATTTCATCCCCATTTGCAGGCAAAGAGAGGATATTTCAAGAGCGGAAAAATACCGGGAGTACTGCGGAAATGTAATTCTCGCGCTGGAAAAGGAGGGCTGGGACGGAAGCTGGTACAGGAGGGCTTATTTTGACGACGGCACGCCGCTGGGCTCGATCAGGAATTCCGAATGCAGGATCGACTCGATTGCGCAGTCCTGGTCTGTGATCTCGGGGGCTGCGAAGCCGTCCAGAATGGAAGAGGCAATGGATGCGGTCGAAAAATATCTCATCGACCGTGAGGACGGCATAATAAAGCTGCTCACTCCGCCCTTCGATTCAGGCGTACTGGAGCCGGGGTATATCAAGGGATATGTCCCCGGCGTGAGGGAAAACGGCGGTCAGTACACGCACGCCGCGGCCTGGGTGATACTTGCGTTTGCGAAGCTAGGAGCCGGCAGCCGCGCATGGGAACTGTTCCATATGATTAACCCTGTAAATCACGCCAGAACCTCCATCGAATACGCCAGGTACAAGGTAGAGCCTTATGTTGTGGCAGCTGACGTCTATGCCGTGCCTCCGCATACGGGAAGGGGCGGCTGGACCTGGTATACGGGAGCCGCCGGATGGCTTTATAGGGTCGGCGCCGAGCACATGGCTGGCCTCTCAAGGCGCGGCAGGGAGCTTATCGTCAATCCGTGCATCCCCAACGACTGGAGAAGCTACCATATGAGCTACCGCTATGGAAAGAGCGTATATAATATTGAAATAGAAAACCCCGACGGCGTCAGCGCCGGCGTTGTCAGTACCGCGACCGACGGCGTCCGAAACCCCGACGGCAGAATACGCCTTGTCGACGACGGAGCCGTACATTATGTAAAAGTGATCATGGGAAACCCGGAAGCCGGGATAGAATCGGGGAGAGATGTGTCCCAAATAGCTTTAGCGTCAAAAGGGGACATATCTCAACGCACAGATCGCTGACGAGAGAGATGTGTCCCAGATAGCTTCAGCGTCAAAAGAGGACATGCCTCGACGTAGTCCGTCGGCGGGAGAGGTGTGTCCCCTCTCCCTAATACTCCACCGGAGGGAGCTCAGGAAATTCATAAAGGCTCAATGGTAAATCGGCAAGAAGCTTCAAAGAATTGTCGAAATCGGACGTCAGGCTGACGCCCTTTTCCGCAAGCAAATGCTGAAGTTCGGCGCTTTCGCGGTATACCCACCTGGAGTACCTGCTGCGCTCCTCGATATAGGACTTGAATTCATACTGCAGGTCGGGCTTTTCGAGGATTTCCCTGCAGATGAAAAAATTGCAGACGGTCGTCCTGAAGCGGGGGGACAGGACGCAGCCCGAGCCGGGCTCCACAAAGGGACATGTCCTGAAAAAAATGGTGTGATCCCTCAACGACTCGGCTTCGAGCAGGTGATTGCTTTCGATGTATTTTTTATAGCCCTGTTCGTCAAAGTAACCCCTGGCATAAATATTATAGCTGTTTATTTTAGTACCGGGATTCCCCAATATTATTTTCAGCGCCTTCAGTCCCCCGGGAATATGGGTCATCCTGTGGATGTCGGCCAATGTGAATTCCGGAAAGTAATGGCAGCAGCCCCTGTCGTTGACTTCACACAGGCTTTTCCCCATAACGCTGCTGCACTTCCCGCAATCTGTACATGCAATGCGCGGTACGCTGCAATCATATTGTACGCTGATATTTCCCATTCATTTTCGACTCCCTGAAATTTATTCGGAATGCGCGATATTACAATTATAGCGGTGTTGCAAGCTCACATCAATATGAATTTCGCATATTTTTATGTTTTATGACAATCGGATTATCGGTATCTTGTACATATAATTATACACTTCTATTTATGCTCATTCCATGTTGAAGTACCTTGAGCAATCTGGTAAAATGTAGCGGGTTGAGAATTACCTGCTTTTATTTTCATAATACATTTCAGGAGGCAGTTGATATGCTTGACGCATTAAAAAGCATCGATATTTTCAATGCGGGCTTTATTGTTCCCGTGCTGATCGGGCTGGTAATCATTATTATATTGGCGAAGGTTGCGAAAAAGCTGGTCAAGCTGGCTATTTTCCTCGGAATAATCGGCCTTGCCGTACTTTTATACCTGCAGATGCATTAGCCGCTCCTTAAACTACGGGCATGGGCTACATCGAATTCATGAATTGAAAGCCCCATGGAACAGAATGACCAGGAAGGGAAGGACCCCTATCCCTATAAACAGGCTGCCCATGCCCTGTGTCGCTATGCCGTGCCCCATAAGGCTCTGGCCTGCGAAAAGAAGGGCAAGCGCCAACCCGAACACCAGTCCCCCCAGGGAGCCCGAATACACCATGAATATGCTGATGATTTCAGGATTTGGTTTGCTTATATCCTTTACATGCATGATATCCGTCCACACCACGCCTGTCTTTTTTGCCAGCCGGTACGCCAGAGGCAGCGCTATCGGACCGAATATCAACGTGATCGCCGCGTTGTTAAGGAAAATAATGATGGACAGCGGGGCGAAGGGATACAGCTTCAGCACGTCAAGCCCCCAGGCCGTTACGATAGCACATGCGATGCTCGCAATGACGCTCGCGAGTCCGAAGTGTACCAGCTTTGAAGCGGAATTGATCGTTGGCAGCCTGTCTTCGCCGCGTTTTAGCTTTATGTTCCTCCATATTTTATAAGGGATATATGCATACAGAAAATTTCCTATGAATCCGAATATCGAGCTGACGCTGAAGTTGCCGAAAAGATCGCCCGCCAGGTTTCCTATCGCGGAGCCCCAGGCGCCCGCCGGCCCGAACAGCAGTCCAAAGATGGGCGGGAACAGGGTTGCGGGCTTTATTGCCGTATAGTCCGGTATTATGGGTATGGTCTTGGAAGGAAGGAGCAGCAGCATATAGATGCCCGCGCAGAGCACGGTCAACGCAACCATCGTACTGTATTTCCACATGGTGAACAATTCCTTCATAAAAAGCACCTTCCGGCGGGTAAACGTAATTGCTTGTAGACATTGTACCATTTAGCCATTTGTTATGTCTACTGGATTAGGTTTTGATTTTTTTAGGAATAATGTTATAATACATTTGGTTAATATAATGCAAAAAAAAGGGGACGGGACAACAGGTTTTTTGCATTTATATTACCGAAAGACCGTTGCAAAAATTTAAATGTTCCGATTGATAATCATTTTTTGCAACTTAAAATAAGTATTCTATTTATGCAAAGGAGCAAGCGGTAAGATGGGATTGTTTGAACAGTGGAGAGAAACGGCTTCAAAGGAAAGGAACCAGGCTGATCACGACAACTTCTGGAATACATATCTCGAAAAGGAAAAGAAAATATACGAGCACCTGCTGGAAAACCGTCAGAATATAAAGGAAGGGGTTCTAAGCGGGCTGGCCGAAGAATTCGGGATGACTCCGTCAACCTTTACGGGCTTCCTTGACGGAATAAATACCAGCCTCGTAAATGAAATCGATCTGGAGGATGTCAAAGAGGATTCGGAGATAAGGCTTGAGATAGATTTCGAAAAGCTCTACTGGAATATGCTCGAGGCAAAGGCCGACTGGCTTTATACGCTTGAGCAGTGGGACGGCATCCTTACCGCCGAAAAAAGAAGCGAAATAACAAGGGATTTCAGGCAGTCAAAAATAGCCGTGAGCAGCAAAGTGGGAAGAAACGACCCGTGTCCGTGCGGGAGCGGGAAAAAATACAAAAAATGCTGCGGCAAATAGATATAATGAAAAAAGCATTCAGACCTGCAAAGTTTTTTTCACTTATATTACATTTGGCTTTATTGCCAAAATCGAATTGTTTCCGATAAAAATATTTTTGCAGCTTAAATAATTTAATTCAAGGAGAACAGCTATGCCGGAAAAAATCAAGATGAAAACCCCGCTTGTCGAGATGGACGGGGACGAAATGACCAGAATCATATGGCAGATGATCAAGGACATCCTGCTTGTCCCGTATATAGACCTTAAGACGGAATATTACGACCTGGGACTTGTCAAAAGAGATGAAACCGACGACAGAATAACCACCGAAGCGGCTCTGGCCAACAAGAAATACGGCGTTGCCGTCAAGTGCGCCACCATCACCCCGAACGCCCAAAGGGTGGAGGAATACAAGCTCAAGCAGATGTGGAAGAGTCCAAACGGCACGATAAGGGCCATCCTTGACGGGACCGTTTTCAGGGCTCCGGTAATCGTAAACAGCGTCAAGCCCTTTGTGAAGAACTGGAAGAAGCCGATAACCATTGCCAGGCACGCCTACGGCGACGTATACAGGGATGTGGAATACCGGGCCGAGGGGGCGGGAAAGGCCGAGCTTGTCTTCACTTCGGAGGACGGCAAGGTATCCAGGCAGACGATCCATGAATTCGCAGGCCCGGGCATACTGCTCGGCATGCACAATATCGACGTTTCTATCGAAAGCTTTGCCAGGGCTTGCTTTAATTACGCTCTTGACGTAAAGCAGGATCTCTGGTTCGCCACGAAGGACACTATTTCCAAAAAATACGACCATACCTTCAAGGATATTTTCCAGGAGGTTTTCGACAGTGAATACGCTGGCAGGTTCAAGGATGCGGGCATAGAATATTTCTATACGCTCATTGACGACGCGGTGGCAAGGATCATCAGGTCGGAGGGCGGCATGGTCTGGGCCTGCAAGAACTACGACGGCGACGTCATGTCCGACATGGTTGCGACCGCCTTCGGAAGCCTCGCCATGATGACCTCGGTGCTTGTATCCCCCGACGGCAATTATGAATACGAAGCCGCCCACGGCACGGTCACCAGACATTACTACAAGCACCTGAAGGGCGAGGAGACCTCTACAAACCCCATCGCCACGCTTTTTGCCTGGACGGGCGCGCTGAAAAAGCGCGGCGAGCTGGACGGCATAGATGAACTGGTGCATTTTGCGGAGAAGCTGGAAAAAGCCTCCATAGAAACCATAGAATCCGGAATCATGACCAAGGACCTTGCCGAGCTATCGGAATTGACCGATAAGAAGGTCGTCAACACCGGCGACTTCATACGCGCAATAGCCAAAAACCTGGACAGCCTGCTATAGTGCGACAGCGGGGGACGGTTCTCATTTTGTCGCATTACAGCTTTTCGTAGATGCTGTGAGTTAAATATATATATTGCAAAAAAGATTTGGGTAAGGAGTAAAGTATTTTTGCAACAGGATAATAAGGTAATATAAGCTAAAAAACCGGTGAGTCCGAATCCTTTTTCATTGAATATAGAAAAATGCGACAATTTAAGAACCGTCCCCCATTGTCGCGGAAAATGAGGTTGATGGATTATGAGCGGCAAAGACTCCAAAAATTCGGTTAAAGTGTTCCAAACCGCATATGCTACCGGCGATAGGCTGACCAGGAAGGCAGACGTCCTCTTCCAGCCGGACCCGGAGGGCATTGAAAACGAACTGGTCATTATTTATGAAGAGCTGCAGTATCAAGAGATAGAAGGCTTTGGCGGAGCGTTCACCGAAGCGGCCGCAGTTACCTATTATAAAATGAGTCAGGAAAGAAGAAAGGAAATACTGGACGCATATTTCACTCCCGGAAAGGGCCTGGAATATAGCTTATGCCGTACGCACATAAACAGCTGCGACTTTTCGACCGGAAATTACGTTTATGACGAAATTGACGGAGATACCGAGCTCAAGCATTTTTCGATTGGACGGGACAAAGAAAATCTCATCCCTCTGATAAAAGAGGCCGAAAAAGCCAGAGGGGAAAAGTTCAAGCTGTTTGCTTCTCCATGGAGCCCTCCGGCGTGGATGAAGACGACCGGCAAAATGAATGAAGGCGGCCGTCTCAGGGATGAATACCGCGAAGCCTGGGCCAGGTATTTTGCCAGATATATTAAAGAATACGCAAACGAGGGAATTGATATCTGGGGCGTCACGGTACAGAACGAGCCGAAGGCTGTCCAGCCATGGGATTCATGCATTTATACCGCAGAAGAGGAAAGAGATTTCATCAGGGATTATCTCGGGCCTATTTTGGAAAAGCAGGGTTTGGGGAATGTAAAGATAATATTCTGGGACCATAACAAGGAAAGGATATATGAGCGGTCGAAAGTAGTCCTTTCCGACCCCGAAGCGGCAAAATATATCTGGGGCATCGGTTTTCACATGTATTCGGGAAGCCACCTTGAGAGCCTTTCAGCCACACACGAAGCATTCCCCGGATATAAGCTCATAGGTACGGAAGCTGCGGTCGGGAAGCATGAGCATAAAGCCTGGTGGGAAACAGGTGAGATTTATGGCCATACGATACTCGGGGACCTGAACAACTGGACTGTCGCCTGGACCGACTGGAATTTACTGCTGGACAAGCAGGGCGGACCCAACCATGTACATAATTACTGCGATGCGCCTGTTTCGGGAGATACTGAAAAGGATGAGCTCATATACGCAGTATCGTATTATTACATCGGCCATTTCAGCAAGTTCATACATCCGGGAGCCAAACGTATCGGGTTCAGCAAATTTACCGACAAGCTGGAGGTAACTTCTTTCAAGAACACGGACGGCGAAGTAGCCGTAGTAGTTTTGAACCGCGGAGATGAAAAAATTAATTTTTATCTCAAGACCAAACACGGCATTGCCGGCATCGAGAGCCTACCGCACTCCATAATGACTTTGACATATTAATTGCAACGGGACGGTTGCGTTTTGCCCCATTCGTAAAAATGCGACAATTCAAGAACCGTCCCCCGTCGCACGCCGTTTCTCCTCCTGCGTTTCGAGCTTCCTGCAAAAATGCAAGATTATTATTAATAAGGCTATAGCGCCTATTGAAATCAGCGCCCATAAAATAGGATGTTTTTCGTACAGGCTCCGTAATTCAGGTATTTTCAAAAAATCAAAAAGCATCATAAAACCCTCTTAACAATTTTTGCCGAGGCTTTCAAGAAAGGGCCGTTTTTTGTCGTCGAGGTCATACTATCTGTATATTCAGCTTTATATTTTTATTGGTTCCGGTCAGAAGCTGTATGAGCTCCGACGCGTCCGAAAAGCCGCTTTTGTAAAAGCTGAAGCCCCTTTCTATCCCGATATTGCTTAAAGCATCTTCAAATCTTGTCAGTATCGCCAGCTGGCTTTCGGTCAGGCTCTCCTTCAACTGGCTGTACAGCTCATGGTATTCCTTGTTAAGCTTTATAAAAGCCTTTTCCGATTGGAAAGCCGCTTCCAGCTGGTCATACCTCGTAAGCTCGCAGGAATCCATGAACTCCCTGAACCTCACTTTTGCCGCCCTGTCCATATATATCCCCCCAATTTTATTTATTGGGGGGAAAATTAAAAAAGTGCGTGTAGGTGAAACTCCTACACACACTATGTATTTGCAATGAAACGCCAAATCTTGTATAATACATGTGTTGCTGTGGCGGACGAAGTCCGTACGTGAGGAGTAGGCGCTACCTACCTTCGCGGGCCTGCAGGTGTCTCACCACCTGTAGGTCACGGCAACTTTATATTTAATTTTCCCCTTATAAAAATTATACCATTGTAGGGCATATTTGCAAGGAAAAGTTTACTTGAGTTTTTGTGTGGAAAAAATCAGTAATTTGCAGGGATTTCCATGGAAGATGGCGAAATAGGTATTTATGCGTATGGTAGAGATGAGGTATTATGGTTATATGAGGAATTGGGAAAGCAATAATGCAGTTGTGCAAAGATAGTAAATTTTTCGGAGATATTCGTAAAAGAAGTAGTTATACGGAGATGTATGTGAATATCCATCCTTGAACTGATTTTGAAGTATTTCTTTGAAGGGAGAAACTTATTGTGGGAGTTATAGAGCATAATTATACCTTAGAGATTGAGGATTTACTTAGCAATGCTAATATATTCAATAATGATATTTACATGGAATTATATGAGGAAATATCTGTGAATTTCTCAAAGTTTTCGCTTTCATCTCATATTGGGGAAATAGATGTCGAAATAAATTGGAAGCACGTTTTAGAATATGTAAAAGAGCATCTCTACAATAAATACGGAATAATTAACTATCTAAAGGTGGAGAATGAAAAAATAAGTTATGATAATAGTTGGGCAAAGTCATGTATCGAATGTAAAATGATGGTTACAAAAATAGAAGGAAGGACAGAAGAAGCATTGGTCAATATAATGGGGCAATGCTTAGAAATGTTCTTCTATGACCTTTTTGTTATTACAAACTTGTCAGTACCAGGATGTCTTTGCTTTTTCAACGCTAAATTAATAATCGGCAAAAATTGGATAGTAAATTACCGTACTTGTTCTTCCATGTTTTCACATTCTTATGGAATAAGTAAAACGAATAAATGGCCAGAAATTTACATACTGAAACTAAAGGATGTTATAGAATGGTATAAAAGTTTAGATATAGGCTTTAAGCAGATTGCGAAAGCAAGAACAATTAAAGCTATTTTTGCTCTTCTTCACACATGCAAAGAAGAGGATATTACACCTACATTACTTATATGGTTGGCACATGCATTAGAATCATTATATGATACACCAAGTGCTATGATAAGCAAAGTATTAAAGGATAGGATATTTTTATTCTTAGAACAACCCAAAGAGAATTCTAAAAAAAAAAAAGAAATCGAAAGTTTTTATGCTTCCAGAAGTAGTTTTGTAAATGGAGATTTCGAAATACATCATCCTTGTTG
>JAEZJL010000250.1 GCA_023415815.1 Bacillota bacterium
CCTCAAGATCCTGGTAGACGGCGCGGGCGGGACGATAAACGAGCTTGCCGTGTTCGAAAAAGGGAGCACCGTACCGCTCAAAGGCTTGAAAATCGTCGATAAGGCGGTGGAGCCCACGGATCAGGGGGTACCCGAAAACCTTTTTGACGAGCAGGACAGGGTCGATTTCAAGCATACATACCTGTCCGGCATGATATTTGACGAAATCTACCATGCAAAGACCGCTTACGAATACCTGAAGCACATGGAGCCGGGAGAGTGGACGCATCCGCCGCTGGGAAAGGTATTCATTTCGATAGGCATTGCCCTGTTCGGGATGGACCCCTTCGGCTGGAGGATAATCGGGACGCTGTTCGGGGCCGGTATGATACCCGCCATGTACCTGTTCGGCAGGAAGCTTTTCGGCGGCAGGTTCTACGCCTTCTGCGCCGCATTTCTCATGATGTTCGACTTCCTGCATTTCGGGCTCACCAGGATAGCCACCATCGATGTGTACGCCACATTTTTTATCATACTGATGTATTATTTTATGTACGACTGCTTTGTAAACAAATCCTATGAGATAGGGTTCAGGCAATCCCTCAGGCCCCTTTTCCTGTGCGGGCTGATGTTCGGGCTGGGAGCGGCGTCGAAGTGGATAGGCCTGTATGCGGGCGGGGGGCTTGCGCTGCTTTTCTTCCTTGCTAAATATCAGGAGTACAGGGACTACAGAAGGGCGTCGGCCAAAAAAGGCAAAAGGCCTCTCTGGACGGCGGATTTTATCCCTCTTCACTTGAACCGCACGGTTTTGTACTGCATATTGTTCTTCGTGATTATTCCGGGGCTTATCTATGCCCTTTCGTATATCCCATATATGTTGACCCCCGGGCACGGCCCGGAGGTGATATTGACTAACCAGGCTGCGATGTTCAAATTCCACAGCCATGACGTGCTGGGCGCGACCCACCCCTTTTCGTCGTACTGGTGGGAGTGGCCGCTGATCAGGAGGCCCCTCGAGACCTATTCCGGAAGCGGCCTTACCGCAGGCATGTCCTCCAGCATGACGCTGATGGGCAACCCCGCGATATGGTGGGCCGGCATATTTGCCGTCATCGCGGCGGCGGCCGTGTCGGCGGTAAGGCGCGACCGGAAAATGCTGCCCGTGTTCATTGCCATAGCCTTCCAGTATTTGCCCTGGATAGGGGTGACGAGGGTCGTTTTCATATATCACTTTTTTTCAACTGTCCCGTTTATGATACTGGCGATAGTTTATATCATAAAGGCTTTGCTTGAGAAGTACCCCGCCGCCAGGTACCCGGTATACGCATACCTCGCGCTGGTCCTGGCGCTGTTTGTGATGTTCTATCCCGTATTGTCGGGGATGGAGGTCCGGAGGGAATATGTCGAGCAGTACTTATTGTGGTTCAAGGGCAGATGGGTGTTTTAGCATGTCGCAGGAACCGGCGGCAGGGGCATTGCAAGCATGTCGGGACGGTTTTACATACAGGAGGGGTGGATATGTTTGAGAAAATAATATGCTCCGTGGTCGTGCCAGTTTACAACGAGGAGCAGGTAGTGCTTGAATCGTATAAAAGGCTGAAGACGGTCATGGATTCGATAAAGGAGCCGTATGAGATAATCTTTGTAAATGACGGCAGTCGGGATAGGACGGCACGTATCATCAACGAAATATGCGACGCGGACAAAAACATAAAGCTGGTGGACTTCTCCAGGAATTTCGGTCATCAGATAGCCATAACCGCAGGGATGGACTATTCCGAGGGCAGCGCGATCGTCGTCATCGATGGGGATCTTCAGGACCCACCCGAGGTCATACCTCAGATGTTGGAAAAGTGGAGGGAGGGCTACGACGTAGTGTATGGCAAAAGGGCCCGGAGAAACGGCGAGAGCCTGTTCAAAAAGCTCACGGCCGCCGCCTTCTACAGGCTGCTGCAAAAAATGACCGACGTGGAGATACCCGTGGACACCGGCGACTTCAGGCTGATCGACAGGAAGGTCTGCGACGCGCTCAAGCGCATCAACGAGAGGAACCGCTACGTGCGGGGGATCATAAGCTGGCTGGGCTTCAGGCAGACGGGCGTAGAGTTTGTGCGAGACGGACGCTTTGCCGGGGAGACCAAGTATCCGCTTAAAAAGATGCTTAAGTTTGCTTTTGACGCCATAACCTCGTTTTCATACAAGCCGCTCAAGCTGGCGACTTACCTGGGCTTCATACTGTCGCTTTTCAGCTTTATATACCTGCTTGAGGTATTGTACGAGAGGCTTTTTACGCACAACACCATCCAGGGCTGGGCCTCGACCCTGGCCGTAAACCTGTTCTTCAACGGCATCATATTGATGATCCTGGGCGTCGTAGGCGGCTACATCGGCAGGATCTACGACGAAGCCAAAGGCCGACCGCTGTACATAGTGCGTGAGGAACGGAACATCAGCAGCGGCAGGGCAACGCCGAGATAACCCCGCGTGCGACAGCCGGGGGACGGTTCTTGTTCTGTCGCATGAAACTTACAATGTGATAAGCGCTAAAGAACGAGGGGAACAGTTCCGCAATAAATAATAGGCGAGCGATTCTGCAGCTTTATGTGCAGATAAAACTGACGATTCTGGCGAACTGTCCCTAAAGGAAAGCAAGACAATTTTGCATTTATAAATCAAAAAATGATGATTTTGAAGAACTGTCCCTGCGTATCGGGGACGGAAAGCCCCGTTGGAATGGCGACTGCCGGATGTGCCTGGCGTGCTTCCGTTTCTGTTCCGTCAAAGCGGCCGAATATGAAAACAAATGCCTGGAAATAAAAAAATACCGCTGCCCCGATTTATCCGTCGGGCAGGTAATGAAACAAAAGGCATAGCGCAGACGCCATAGCTTCTGTGTCAAAATCCGATGATTCCGATTCAATCCAGGAAGTAATTTTTATAGACCATTGCGGCAGCGCCCACCTCGTACAGGGTGTCGTTAATTTCTCTCTTTTTAAACGTCACATCCTGGGAATACGAGTTGAAAAGCTTCTCCAGGGTATACTCGGCGACCATATTATAAAAGATGTCATTGCCGTCGAAAAGGTCGCCCGACAGAATGATGATTTCCGGATTTATGATGTCGATCAGGTTTGCCAGGCCGATGCTCAATATATTGGCGGCTTCCTGCAGACGCTCCAGGCATAACCGGTCGCCTTCGGACGCATGGCGGCAAATCTTTTTGTAGCTTATATCGTCCGCCTTTTCATTCGCCGTTTCGCACAGTGAAGACTTGCGGCCCCGCCTCAGGTATTCCCTTGTTATATTCTCGATCGATTCGGTGGAGCAGTATGCCTCAATGCAGCCGTATCGGCCGCAGTTGCACTTTCTCCCCAGCGCGTTGACGATCATATGGCCGAATTCGCCGGTCACATTGCTTTTACCGCGCAGAATCACTCCGTCGGTAATGATGCCGCTTCCGATACCCTCCCTGCAGCTTACGAAAATGCTGTTCTTGCAGCCGACTGAATAACCGTACCAGTATTCGCCAAGGGCCTGGGTGTTTGCATCATTGTCGACAAAAACGGAAAGCCCGAACCTGTTTTCAAGGAACTCCTTCAGTTTTACGTTTACCATGCTGTGGATGGAAGCGAAATCGACGATAACGCCGTTTTCGTTGTCCACGATGCCGGGTACTCCGATTCCTATCCCCAGCAGCTTTCTTTGGTCGACCTCGCTTTTATTTATCAGATATTCGATGGAATCGCTTAAAATCGATAAAAAGCTATCCTGGCCGTCCATCGTTTTAATGCTTACCTGCTTTTTTGCGACGATATTCATCGTGAAATCCGTAAGGATCGCCCTTAAAACATTCTTGGATATATTGACGCCGATGCAGTAATAGGCATCGGGATTTAATTCTATCCCAATGGGCTTTCTTTTGGAATTGGCGGTAAGAACACCCGTCTCCCGAATGACGCCCTTTTCGATATAGTCTTCTATCACCCTTGTGACGGTAGGCTTCGATATCTTCGTCATTTCATAGATTTCGGTCCTGGATACGGGCCCGAATTTACGTATGCAGTTAATGATCCTTATCCTGTGATCCTCTTTGCTGGTAGAATCACCAAGTATGGTCTTGCTTTCCATTTTCCCCTCCAGGGTTATTATTGACAGCTTATGGCTCTAAATTATCAAAAAAAACCGAACATGGCAATATTGATACATAAATTTCTATATGAAAATTTATAATTGAAATATTAAGATTTAAAGGCTAAAATATCCAGAATATCTAGTTAGGCTCAGCAATATACTCGGCGGAATAATTTATTAAATTACATATTGAAATTTAATCCAAGCTGTGATAATATGGTTCCAGAGTGGAAATGATCGCAGCCAATAGACGCCATTCATCGGGGGAATCAGATATGCGGAGCACATCGACGGCCGGAAACGGAAGGTTCAGGAATCAAAGCTATTTACGGAGATTAGCCGGACAAAAATATCTTTTACTCATGTGTTTTCCTTTTATGGTCTGGCTCATAATGTTCAAGTATTTGCCGCTTTGGGGCTGGACGATGGCATTTCAGCGTTACAAGCCCGGTATTCCTTTTTTTCAGCAGGAATGGGCGGGTTTCAAGTATTTTATCCAGATGTTCAACGACACGGCATTCTGGCTGACCATGAGAAATACCCTGGCGATGAGCACCCTGTCTTTGCTTTTCGGCTTTACGCTGCCGATCGTGCTTGCGGTCCTGCTTAATGAAGTGAGGAATATGGCTTTTAAAAAGACGATACAAACGATTTCGTATCTTCCCCACTTTGTTTCATGGGTTATCGTAGCCAGCCTTTTTAATAAAATCCTTTCTATAGACAACGGAGTATTCAATCAGGTGCTTGTATCGCTGAAGCTTATCCAGCAGCCGGTCCAATGGATGGCCAAGCCGGAACTTTTCTGGTGGATACTCACCTCCGTCGGCATCTGGAAAGAGATTGGATGGAATTCGATCATATTTCTTGCCGCTATCGCCGGCATATCGCCCGACCTGTATGAATCCGCAACGGTCGATGGGGCAAGCAGGCTCAAAAAGATATGGCATATAACGATTCCGGGCATTCTCCCTACGGTAATGGTCATCCTTATTCTGAACATCGGCAATTTTATCAATACCGGATTCGAAGCGCAGTATCTCATGAGGAATTCGCTGGTCAGGGATTATTCGGATGTGATCGACTTATATATTCTGGACAACGGCATAAAGGTTTTCAATTTTGCTCTGGGGACTGCGGCGGGCATATTCAAATCGGTCATCAGCATTATCCTGATATTCCTCGCAAACGGCATCAGCAGAAAAACCATGGGTGTAAAAGTAATCTAGGATACGGTCCCGTAAACAGATACGTTTTGTTATAGGACCGATAATGCCTGAGGCAGCTTAATGAGGGGGGCTTTACTTTGAAAAGGTATTCTATTGGCGAAAAGGCTTTTGATAGTTTGAATTATATCGTGCTGATGCTCCTTGGAATCGTTACCCTGTATCCGTTTCTTAATGTGGCCGCGATATCCCTGAACGAATCGCTCGATACCGTAAAGGGTGGAATTACTCTATGGCCCAGGG
>JAEZJL010000258.1 GCA_023415815.1 Bacillota bacterium
GAGTAACACCTAAGGAATACCGTAAAAACTGCAAAAAATAAGCCTTTCAGAGCATTTTAACAGTTCATGTACCAATCAATAGAGTGTATAAATGATAGGAAATTACACCTTCGATCAGAGCAAAAAAGGCATAAATGATTGTAAATTAAAGTTGACGCTAAAATAATCATGTATTTATAATTTAAATATAGTAATCAATTGAATCAATTGGTTATTTTTCAAAAGAATTGCACCTGTATTTTCGTGTTTCAAGTTTATCAGCTTAAAAGTAATAAAAATTTATCCTATGGGGGTTGTAAAAAGTGCGAAAAGGACAAAGCGGTATTATTTATGAAGTGAAAAAAAACAAAATCCTGTTTTTTATGCTCACGCCTACTCTGCTTTTCTTCCTTATTAATAACTATTTCCCGATGATAGGTATTTATTATGCTTTTACAAAGTTCGACTTCAAGGGCGGATTATTCGGTAGTCCGTTTATAGGATTGGGCAATTTTGATTTTCTTTTTAAATCAAACGTATTGTTGAATCTGACAAAGAATACGATGTTGTACAACCTGGCCTTCATTTTTGTAGGTAATGTTTTGCAGGTCATAACGGCAATACTGTTAAGCGAGCTGATTGGAAAAGCCTTCAGGAAGATGACGCAGACGCTGATGTTTCTTCCGTATTTTGTGTCCTATGTTATATTAAGCGTTTTGGTGTATAATCTGTTCAACTATGAATATGGCTTTGTCAATACGGTTTTAAAGTCAATCAGCATCGAACCCTACGATTTCTATAACAACCCCACCATATGGCCCTTCCTGATTCTCGCTTTCTATCTATGGAAGCAGCTCGGCTACGGTACGGTTATCTACCTGGCAACCATACTGGGAATAAGCAAGGATTTTTACGAAGCCGCCGAAATAGACGGAGCAAATATCTTTCAGAGCATCAGACACATAACCCTGCCGCTTCTGAAGCCGACGTTCATCATACTTATCCTGTTCGCTCTCGGCGGCATTATGAGAGGCCAGTTTGAATTGTTCTATCAGATGGTGGGAACGAATGGAGTCCTGTACAGCGTTTCCGATATTATCGACACTTATGTTTACAGATCACTGGTATCGGATTTCGATATAGGAATGGGAACTGCAGCAGGCCTGTATCAATCGGTATTCGGATTTGTGCTTATAATGACGGTCAACTTCATTATCAAGAGGAAGAATCCGGATTATGCCTTGTTCTAAATTTAAGGCTCAGGAGTGCCGGTGAAAATAATTGATGGGAACCAATCTGAAAACGAGGTGTGTATAGGATATGAAAATAAAATTGTCCGGATATGTGATAGTATTTAATATAATTGCTTATACGTGTATATCGATCGTTACCGCATTATGTCTTCTGCCATTTATAATAATAATATCGGGCTCCTTTACCGATAACACGTCCATCGTCGTGGACGGGTACAGACTAATTCCGAAGATATTCTCAATGGAAGCCTACAATACGCTTTTCAGGTTCCCGCGGACCATCATAGACGCTTATACCGTTACCGGAGTAAATACGCTTGTAGGTACCGCCCTTGGACTCTTTATGATTTCGATGGCAGGTTATGTTCTTTCGCGAAAGGATTTCAAATACCGCAACAAGTTTTCCTTCTTCATCTATTTCACCACCCTTTTCGGCGGGGGGTTGGTACCCTGGTATATAATGATAGTAAAGACCTTCAATCTGAAGGATAATCTTATAGCCATCTGTTATCCGGGACTTATGACTCCGTTTCTGATTATTTTGATGAGGACCTTCGTAGCTTCATCGCTTCCGGACGAAATCGTAGAGTCGGCTAAAATTGATGGCTCAGGCCACTTCAGGACATACGCGGGCATCGTAATCCCGATCATTAAGCCCGGTCTGGCTACCGTAGCCCTGTTTCTCTCATTGAACTACTGGAACGACTGGTTTCTGTCCTCAATGTTCATTACGACAACCAGCAAATATGAGCTTCAGTTCTTCCTTTATAATATGCTGAACAGCATGGAAACTATCAACAGAATGCTTTCGGGGAAAGGCGTATCGGTTTCAAACAATGTACTGCCGACCGAATCCACCAAGCTTGCCATGGCGGTTGTGGCCACAGGCCCTGTGCTGCTGTTCTATCCCTTCGTACAGAGGTATTTCATTTCGGGCCTTACAATAGGCGCGGTTAAGGGTTAATTCCGGGGAACCGGTTTAACAAATATAAGGAGTATAGAGGAGGATTACTATGAACAAAACCACGGCAAAGTTTTTGAGCCTGCTTCTGGCAGTCATGCTTATTGTGGGCGTGACGGCGGGCTGCGGCAGCGCCACGACGAACGAGCCGGCTGCATCGGCACCTGCGGCGGAAAATACTGCGGCAGCTCCGGCGGCTGAGGAATCGTCGGCAGCGCCTGCGGAACCGGCAATCGACATTTCCAAAGCGGTTGAGATCCAGGCCTACATGGTTGGAGACGCTCCCACGGATTTGCAGAAGGTATTGGACAAGGTCAATGAAATGGCCAAGAAGGACTTAAACTGCACGCTCAAATTCAATTATACTACCTGGACCGATTTCCAGACCAAGTACGCGCTTATTCTTTCATCCGGTCAGCCCGTAGACCTTATCTACACCGCCGTATGGCTCAACTACCAGAGACTCGTCAATACCGGTGCTTTCCTGCCTTTGAATGACTATCTTCCCAAGTATGCTCCCGATCTTCAGAAGTATGTTCCGGAGGATTTATGGCAGGGAGTTACAAAGAATGGCAAGATATATGCCATTCCGTCTGCTTACAGGGAATACATGAACAACGGTCTGCTTTACAGGAAAGACCTCCAGGAGAAGTTCAGCCTTCCCGAACCGAAGGATCTTGCTTCACTGGAGCAGTACCTGCTCGGCATCAAGAAGAACATGCCCCAGCAGCAGCTCCTCAACGAGTTTGTTACACCGGGCGTCCAGACTTATTCCTACAGCGCTTCGGAAATACTCAATATGAAGTATAAATATGCTCTTACCCCGACAGAAGGCATGGTAGCCGACTATGGCAACCCAACGGAACTTAAGCCGTACTGGGGGACTCCCGAATTTACCGAAGACATGAAGCTGTTCAAGAAATGGGCTGACGAAGGACTGTGGTCCAGAAGCGCTCTTTCCAACAAGACGGATAATACGGCATTTGACAACGGTAAAGTCGTAGCCGTCCTTAATGGTCAGAACATAGCTAAATACTGCGCCGCTTATTCAAAGGCCGCGGTAGCCCACCCGGATTGGAAGATCGCATACGTGGGATTCCCCGATGTCAACGGCGGAAAATACTGGCCCAACAACGCGACCCAGAACGCTTATTCAATCCCGACTACCGCACAGAATCCCGAAAGGGCTTTGATGCTCTATCAGAAGCTCGTTCTAGACAAGACTTACAACCAGCTTACAGAGTACGGCTTCCTGGACACGCATTACACTGTTGATGCTGACGGATACTACAATTATGTTGGCGATCCTACCAAGAGCGGCTTTGTCAAAGAAGGCATGAACGGCTGGGCATGGAGAAATCCTGAATACCTCCTGTACTTAAAGACCGACCAAGTCCTTATCGACAAATTTGCTGAAGCTGCAAAGAACGCCGGCCCGAATATAACCGACGGCTTCTCCGAGGATTATACTGCTTACCAGGCAGAGCGCGCGGCTCTCGGAACAGTAATGACCCAGTACCTCGCTCCTCTGCAGGCAGGTCTTGTACCTGACGTAGACAAAGCGGTAAAGACCTTCATGGATAAGGCGAACGCAGCCGGACTCCAGAAGATACAGGATTCACTCAAGCAGCAGTGGGCAGCTTATGTTGCCTCTGAGAGCTGGCCTGTAAAATAAATATAAAGCGGAATTAATATAAACTTTATCTGAATTTTCCAAACCCCCGTTCCGGGGGTTTTTTTTTGCAACTGCGCTTTTACAGTATGCCTTTCAATGGCTTATCCTTATATATGGCCTTCAGTGTGCTCTTTACCAGAAGGACGGCGACAGGCCCGGTAATAAGACCCATAACGCCGTCAAGCTGATACCCGGCATACATTGCAGCCAGAGTGACCAGAGGGTGGAGCCCGATTTGTTTCCCTACGATCCTGGGTTCGGTCAGCTGCCGTATTACCAAAACCAGCGCATAAATTACGAGAATGGAGCTCCCGAGCGGAACATTGCCGGTTATGTAAGCGCATAGTGCCCAGGGGAGCAGTACGGCGCCCGTCCCGACGACCGGCAGCGCATCCACCGCGGAAATCAGGAATGCAAGCAGCAAGGGATAATCCAGATGCATAAAACAAAACCCCGCATAGAGGACGGAAAAGGTTATCACCATCAATATCAAGGCCGCCTTAATATAGCCGGACAGCGCCGAAAGGATATCCCTTTTGAATATATTCAGCCTGCCGTGCCATGAATCGGGCAGCTGACGGTGGATGAAGCCTGAAATGGAAGGCCGGCCGCTTGAGAGAAAATAAGCCGCCATAATAGTCGTCAGAATGAAAACGAACGCCTGGGGTATTGAAACAGCCGTGGACAGGGCTCCCTTGACAATATTGTCGGCAAGCCCGGCAAAAGAATTCAGAAGATTACCTATTATGCTGCCGGTGTTCTCAGCCAGCTCGGGCGGAATCCGGGTGCCGCCCGAACGAACTCTCTCCATGAAATCCGCAGCATACCTATACCAGCCGCTAAAGAAGCCGGGCAGGAGACGTGAAAAACTCTTTAGCTCGGCAGCCAGCCTCACGCCGGCAACCGCGAGCAAAAACCCGGGTACGGCAAGAAAAATGCCAAGGCTTAAAGGCGCGGCAAGCCTTCTTTTTATTCCGAGACCCCTGCCGAGCAGTTTGATTACGGGCTCAAGGAGCGAAGCAATAAGGAAGGCGAGAATAAATGGGGCAAAGAGGAAGCCGAGCCTGACAAGCAGGAAGGCTCCGATGGCGGCCGCCGCCGCGGCGGCAATGAATTCCAGAGTCTTCTTAAGCCTTGATCGGTCCGACGTTTCCATGTCCAAAACACCTCGGTATATTTTATTATTAATAATGAAAAAAATATATCGCCGGGTAAGATTTTTTTCATCCTATTACATCTTGCTTTGCTGTAAAAATCTCATTACTTCCGTTTAAATATGGTTTAAATTATGGTTTAAATTATTTTCGCAACTTATTAGCCGGATATTGATAAAATAGCGGCCTTGTGTTATACTACATAACGGTAAAAAAACACACACGGACGGATCTGCCGAAAAGTGCCGGAGGGTGTTCGGCAGGAATGAAGGCCGTGGAGGTTAAAACTAAAGGAGGATTTACAATGTCAGTCATTTCTATGAAACAGCTGCTGGAAGCAGGCGTCCATTTCGGTCACCAGACCAGGAGATGGAATCCCAAGATGGCCGAATACATCTTTACCGAAAGAAACGGCATCTACATCATCGACTTGCAGAAGACGGTCAAAAAGGTTGAAGAAGCTTACTTTTTCGTAAGGGAAGTCGCCATGAACGGCGAGGACATCCTTTTTGTCGGCACCAAGAAGCAGGCGCAGGACTCGATCAAGGAGGAAGCCGAAAGGAGCGGCCAGTTCTTTGTAAACGCAAGATGGCTGGGCGGCATGCTTACAAACTTCAAGACCATCCGTAAAAGAATCGACAGACTCAACCAGCTTGACAACATGGAGAAAAACGGACTGTTTGAAGTACTTCCCAAGAAGGAAGTAATCAAGCTGAAGGGCGAGATGGAAAAGCTCCAAAAATACCTCGGCGGTATCAGGAACCTGAAGAGGGTTCCGGGAGCAATGTTTGTAGTAGACCCGAGGAAGGAAAGAAACGCCATTCTCGAAGCAAGGAAGCTGGGCATACCGGTTGTAGCGATCGTTGATACAAACTGCGACCCCGATGAAGTAGACTATGTCATCCCCGGCAACGACGACGCCATCAGGGCGGTCAAGCTCATAGCGGCAAAGATAGCAGACGCCGTCATCGAGGGCAGGCAGGGCGAGCAGCTCTCGACAGATGCACAGGGCGCCGCCGAAGACAAGATAAATGAAGGCGAAGAAATCGGTGCGGAAGAGGCTGCCGTAGAAGCTTAGTCTTGATTAATACGAAACAAACAGCACGGGGACGGCCTCTACGGGAAACCTGAATGATTAAAGTTGAGGAGCGTCCCCTTTTTTCTGGAATAAAACGGTTTGGCTATTGTTAATAATATAATTGTTTGGAGGAATTTTTATGATTACAGCTGAAATGGTAAAGCAACTGCGTGAGAGAACCGGAGCCGGAATGATGGACTGCAAAAAGGCCCTGACGGAAACCGACGGCAATATGGATAAAGCGATAGATTTCCTCAGGGAAAAGGGACTGGCCGCCGCTGCCAAAAAGGCCGGCAGGATAGCCGCAGAAGGTCTGGTGGACTCATACATACACGGTAACGGCAGGATCGGCGTGCTCGTTGAAGTAAATATCGAAACGGATTTTGCAGCCGCCAACGATAAATTCAAGGCGTTTGTAAAGGATGTAGCCATGCAGATCGCAGCAGCCAAGCCCGAGTATGTCAGCAGGGAGGAAGTGCCGACCGGTACTCTTGAAAAGGAAATGGACATACTGAGAGCTCAGGCCAGGAATGAAGGCAAGCCTGAAAAGATAATAGAAAAGATGGTCGAGGGCAGGATAGAGAAGTTTTATAAGGAGATATGCCTGCTTGAGCAGCCGTGGATAAAGGATCCGGATAAAACCATCAAACAGCTCATGACCGAGCAGATTGCCGCTATTGGCGAAAATATCAACATAAGAAGGTTCGTAAGATTTGAAAGGGGCGAAGGCCTCGCAAAGAAGGAAGAGAACTTCGCGGACGAAGTAATGAAGCAGATTGAAGCTTAGCAGACGAGGGGAACATATAAATGTAAATTATATGTTCCCTTTGATATATAGGATGCAAAAATGGTCAATAGGAACAATTAAATTTTAGCATCCGGATTATAATGGGATATAAGTGCAAAAACTTATTGCTGAATTTTTTTGCAGTATATATAAGATGCAAAAATGGTTAATTATTAAATATATATTAAGTATTAAGCAGGAATTTTACTTTCTATGTAGAAAAAATAAATAAATGAGTGGGGGTAAGGTTCATACATGACACCTAAATACAAGAGGATACTTCTGAAGCTGAGCGGGGAAGCGCTGGCCGGCAGCAGAAAAGCGGGCATTGACGCGGATACGCTTGGTGTTGTTTCAGACAGGATTTGTGAGGCCTTCGAGCTGGGGACGGAGATATCGATAGTCGTGGGCGGCGGCAATTTCTGGCGGGGACGGAGCGGTAAGGGTATGGACAGGACTACGGCGGACCATATGGGGATGCTGGCGACAGTTATAAATTCGCTGGCGCTGCAGGATGCCCTGGAAGCCAGGGGAATCCCGACAAGAGTCCAGACGGCTATCGAGATGAGGCAGATTGCAGAGCCCTATATAAGAAGAAAAGCCATCAGGCATCTGGAGAAGCGCAGGATTGTCATCTTTGCCTGCGGTACGGGAAACCCGTATTTCTCAACGGATACTACGGCGGCGCTGAGGGCGGCGGAGATAGATGCGGAGGTCATACTCAAAGCTACCAAGGTGGATGGAGTATACGACTGCGACCCTGCAGTAAATCCCGGCGCAGTAAGGTTCAACAGACTGACATACATCGACGCTCTGAACAGAAGACTCGGGGTAATGGATTCCACAGCGCTGTCATTGTGCATGGACAATAATATTCCCATCATTGTTTTCAACCTTGACAACCCGGAAAATATTTTAAAGGCAGTGATGGGCGAGTCAATTGGGACTACCATCAGCTCAGCCGTATGAGGGAGGATTTATATGGCCAAGGAAGCTTACAGGGATATTGAGGAAAAGATGGGCAAGGCAATCCATGTATTGAAGGAAGAGCTGACAGGCCTAAGGGCCGGAAGGGCGAATCCTGCGATACTGGACAGGATTTCAGTGGACTATTACGGAGTACCTACCCAGATAAACCAGCTCGGCAGCGTTTCGGTGCCCGAGGCAAGGGTTATAGTGATTCAGCCGTGGGATGCTAAGATACTGAAGGATATTGAAAAGGCCATACAGAAATCGGATATAGGCATAAACCCAAATAACGACGGAAAAGTGATAAGGCTTGTCTTTCCCATTCTGACGGAGGAGAGAAGGAAGGAGCTGACCAAGGCCGTCAAGAAATACGGCGAGGACGCCAAGGTAGCCATACGCGCAATAAGAAGGGATGCTATCGAGCATTTCAAGGCTCAGAAAAAGAGCGGAGATATGACCGAGGACGACCTCAAGGACGCCGAAACCGATATGCAGAAGCTGACGGACAAATACATAACCGACATCGATAAGCTTGTGGAAATGAAGGACAAGGAGATCATGGAGGTTTAATGATACCGGATGTAACAGGCTTCACCCTTGGGGAAGCCGCCGGCCTGCTGGAGGCCGCAGGCGTGACCTGCATTGATATCCGCGTCACAGCGCCTCCCAGGGAAACGGCCAGGCAATACGATTCAAATTCAAGAGTGGTCAGGCAAATTATCCGCGTGGCTGCAGACAGCCCGGCAGGTGTTGAGCTTGTTGTGTGCAATACATAAAAG
>JAEZJL010000262.1 GCA_023415815.1 Bacillota bacterium
TTATGATTTTCTACGCGATCTTCCAGGAGCAGGTCATAAAGGGCATGGTGTCCGGTTCGGTCAAGGCTTGAGGAAGATTGGTACGAATATCATCTGCATATAGGGAGGTGTACCGGATATGAACTTCACCGGACAGGTAAAAGCTGCTGCGCTGGGAAACGGCGCCGATCTTGTCGGGTTCGGACCGATATCGCGTTTTGACGGGCTTCCGCCCGAACTTAATCCTAAAGGCATCATGCCCCAGGCCCGGACTGTCATAACGGTGGGCCTTGTGTTTTACAGGGGCTCGCTCAAAACCGTGGAGGAAGGCACCTACTGGATAAGCTACAATTTCGATTCAAATTACTATCTGAACGACATAGAAGGGCCTAGGGTATTGAGAATGACAGCCCGCTGCCTCGAACAGAACGGATACACGGCGCTGCCCCTCGACAACCTTATGCTCGGCGGCGCGCGGGCGGCGCGCAAGACCAGGCCGGAGCATCCTGCGCCTGCGGACATGCAGGTCCCCTACGATATTCTTGCCGTAGGGTGCGGCCTGGGTGAAATAGGGCGCGGGGGCCGCCTGCTCACACCCGAGTACGGTCCGCGGCAGAGGGTCTATTGCCTGCTCACGGACGCTGAACTGGAAGCGACTCCGCTGTTCAAGGGCGGGATTTGCGACGGCTGCGGCGATTGCATTGCCGGCTGCCGCGCCTGCGCCATAGGCGAAGAGGTCAGGGTCGTGCTTGAGGCCGACGGTCTGCAATACCGGGCTCCGTATTTCGATGAAAAAAAGTGCGAGTATGAGCGTATGGGCCGGGACGCCAGGCACTCGCCGTTCATCAGCGGAGAAGAGAAAATAAGCGAGCTGCCGCCCCCGTTTTACAAGTATCTCAGGAAAAACGCGCTGTACGCGGATTTTTGCTGCGGAAGAGGGTGCGTTACATCCTGCCTCGACCACCTTGAAAAAGCCGGAAGGATAGGGAGCAGCTTCAAGCTGCCGCTTATCAGTCAGGAGCGGTGGTAGCTTTAAGCTCCGGGCAGGGGATCAAATACGGCTGCCGCCGCCGTTAAAGCGGAAACCGCGGGAGGCCGGAAGCCCGGTTATTCCGGGAATTACGGTTTTAAGCGGTATAAATGCAGGGAGGTTTTCATGAATCTGACCGATGAGATAAGAGAAGCGGCACTCGAAGCAGGTGCGGACGATATAGGATTCGGAAACATAGAACGTTTTGAAAACGCTCCTCCGGAAAGCAACCCCAGGGCAATTTTCCCGGACTGCCGGACGGTCATCGCCATCGTGCTTCCCCAGTCCCGCGCCTCGCTTAAAACGATTGAGGAAGGCACCTATTGGAACACATACAACTTCGATTCATACAACTATCTGAATGCCGCCGAAAGCCCGCGGGTCGCGCGTCCGATCGTGCTCTGCCTTGAAAGGCACGGCTATACCGCTTTCAGGCTGCACAATTCGCTCGTGCCCTCCCTTAAGGCAAAAAGAAAAACCAGGGAGGAGCATATTGCCCCTCCGGATGCGGGCATATCCGTCCGCCAGGCCGCCGTTGCCTGCGGGCTGGGCGAGATGGGACTCAACAAGCTTCTGCTGACGCCGAAGTTCGGACCGCGACAGAGGATATACTGCATACTCACAGATGCAAGGCTTGAGCCGACCCCCCTTTTCAGAGGGCATATCTGCGACGACTGCAAGCTCTGTGTAAGGGCGTGCCAGGCGGGAGCCTTTTCCGAAGAGAGAACAGCGAAGTTTACGATAGAAGATGTGGAATACCGCTACGGCACCCTCGATGCGGACAAATGTCTAAAGGTGCACAGCGGGTCGGATCCGAAATACTCGCCCTTTATTACAGGCAGGGAAACGTATGAAGAGCTGCCCCCGAAGTTCTATAAGGACATCAATCTGCAGTCCCACGACACCATGGGCATATGCGGCGCAAGATGCATGCGCACCTGTCTCGACCATCTTGAAAAGACGGGCAGGATAGAGCGCAGGTTCAATACCGCGATGATAGACAAGAAGCGGTGGCTGCCGCTTGAGCCGGAGGCCGAATAAAGGAGGGATGACGCTATGAATATCACGGAAAAAGTGCGCGCCGCGGCTGTCAAATGCGGAGCCGACCTCATAGGCTTCGCGCCGGTGTCAAGATTTGACGGCGAGCCGCCCGAACTGAGGCCGCAGAACATATTGCCCAATGCAAGGACGGTCATATGCTATGCCCTTGTCCAGCTTCGCGGGACCCTGAAGGCCGTGGAGGAGGGTACGTTTTTTCAGGCATACAATTATGATTCCTATTATTTTCTCAACCAGATAGAGGGCCCCCGCATAGGGAGGCAGATCGTGCGCGTCCTCGAGGAGGAGGGCTTTATTGCGGCGCGGCTCCACGGCCTGATAAGCGGGGAGGACTGCTCCGCCCCGCGCAAAACAAGGGCCGAGCATGCAGCGCCCCCCAATGCGGACGTCGATATCCTGCACATGGCCGTGGGCTGCGGCCTGGGGGAGGCCGGCCACTGCGGGCTGCTGCTCACCCCGGAATACGGTCCCCGGCAGAGCATATACTGCATTGTCACCGACGCCGAGCTGGAAGCGTCCCCTGTGTTTACCGGAGGCATCTGCGACGATTGCGGGGAATGCATAAAAGGATGTCCCTCGGGCGCGATAGGCGAAGAGCGCAGCGAAAGCTTCCGCATGGAAAATGCCGGGTTTTCATCGGCACGGATAGACAGGGGAGCCTGCACTGCGGCAAACCGTGGGACGGATCCCGCCTGGTCGCCCTTCATAAACGGACGGGAGGGGATCGGCAGGCAGCCGGCATATTATAAAAAGCTCGCCGAGCACACCTTCGACCTGAGGATGTGCGCGGGGCGGGGCTGCATAAGATCCTGTGCCGACCACCTTGAAAGGAAGGGCAGGATAAGCGCCCGGTTTAAGCTTCCGCTCATTGATGGGGAAAGATGGGAGCTTAAGTAATAGCGGCTACGGCATGGAAATTTGGATTATCAGTCACGGCAATAAATATCGCAGCCGGTTATGAAACAATAGATGGCCGGCATTATGAATAGGAGAAGAAATCATGAAAAAGAAAGTTTACATAATACACACAAGCTTTGTTTCGGTTGATCACCTTAAAATGCTGTTTGCGGAACTGGTACCCGAGGCGCAGGTATTTCATATTGTAGACGACAGCCTGCTGAACGAGATCATGGAAAACGGAGGAGTGACCCCGGCGGTGACGCGCAGGTATTGCATGTATGCCATACAGGCCGAGTCCCAGGGGGCGGATCTCATATTCAGCCAGTGCTCGTCGGCCGGCTCCTGTGCCGATATCGCTTCGCAAATGGTAAAAACACCGATTTTGAAAGTGGATCAGGCCATGGCGGAGGAAGCTGTGAAAATCGGCGGACGCATAGCTGTAGCAGCTACGCTGGAAACCACGCTGAAGCCCAGCATGAAGCTTATTTCCGATGAAATAGAGAAAAGCGGCTCCGGTGCGGTTGTTATACCGGTCCTTGTTAAAGGCGCGTTCGACGAGCTGATTAACGGAGGCGGAAAGGCAGTACACAATGAAATGGTGCTCCAGAAAATAAGGGAAACCGCCAAAACGGCGGATGTGATAACACTTGCACAGGGCAGTATGGTATCGCTGCTCGACGAGCTTGAGGGAATTGATGTCCCGGTTTTAACCAGTCCGCGCATGGGCGTGCAAAGGGTACGCACGGTCCTCGGGCTGTAAACAGGGGTATTTAAATATAAACTTTCGACGCAGAATGAAAATTATTTTAATCATCAACCATGCAAGGGAGGTATTATTATATGTTGAAACAGACTTATTTCCACAGGGTTTCCGCACAGACGCCCACGCGTTTCTGGATAAACAATGTGACCCCGGAGGAGGCCGGTCTGGCGCTGGAGGCCGGTGCGGTGGGATGTACGCAGAACCCGGCGTATACGTGGAAAATGATCAACCATCCGGACGCGGCAGACCAGGTGAGTAAAAGGCTGGACGCCATACTTAAGGATGAGAGGGACGACAATGAAGCTATTGTGAAGCTTCAGCGGGAATTGGTAGGCGAAATTGCGCGGATATTCATGCCGCTTTATGAAAAAAGCTTTGGAAAAGACGGCTATGTCAGCATTCAGGGCGACCCGTTCCATGAGGACGCGGACACCATTTTAAGGCACGCCCGCGAGAATACTAGAGCCTTTCCGAATATCATGGCAAAGGTGCCGGTGACAAAGGAAGGGCTTGAAGCGATAGAAGTACTCATTTCGGAGGGTATTCCCATCAATGCGACCGAGGTGATGTCCGTGCGCCAGGCGATGGATGTCTGCCGTATTTATAAAAAAGCCGCCGCGGGCATGAAGAACCCGCCGGTCGTATTGTTTTCCCATATCGCCGGCATTTTTGACGAGTATATAAAAGCCTATTCCGAAAGCATCAAAGCCGAAGTGCCGCGGGATTACCTCTGGCAGGCGGGCGCAGCCGTGGCAAGGAAGATCGACGCCCTGGTGCACGAGGGTAGATACAATGTCGGCTTTATAAGCGGCGGCGCGCGCGGACTGCACCATTTTACCGAGATGGTCGGCTGCGAGTGCTTTGTCACGATAAATTGGCAGGGGACCGCGGACGAGCTTATAAAGCATGATTTACCGGTGGTACAGCGCTTCCTGCAGCCCACTCCACATAGCGTCATTGATACGCTTTGCACAAGGCTGCCCGATTTTAAGAAGGCTTATTTCGAATCGGAAATCGAACAGGAGGAATACGAGGAGTTCGGCCCCGTGGTGCTCTTCCGGAAGAATTTTGAGGCTGCCTGGGCCGGAGCCGTGGATTTTTCGGCTAAGAGAAGGGCGGCAATAAAGGCCTGACCGTTCCCCTTCAGCTTTAACCCTGCCCCCTAATGAGCCCCCTATGCAAGGCTGCTTTTATTTATCATAGGGGGCTTTTATTTTATTATATTATCCGCTCCGGAGCCGTCGGTGCAGTATGGCAGCGGTCATTGCTCCGTTTCGGAGTATCGGGGAATTTTGTAATAAATGCGGCCTTGTACAAGTATAATAGGGTAAGGGTGTGAGCTTATGGCAGTTAATTACAGCGTTATACTTGCATATGTGGTTGGCATTATGCTTTTGTTCATATTGGGAAGGGTGCTGCTGGTGCCTCTCAAGTTTGTGCTCCGGCTGGTCTACAATGCGCTTCTCGGGGCTCTGTGCATCATAGCCGTCAACCTTATAGGCGGGCTGGCGGGCTTTCACATCGCCTTCAACATCTTTACCTCCTTCATTGTCGGATTTCTTGGGATCCCCGGTTTTATACTCCTTGTCGTCCTCAAGCTGATCTTTGGTATCGCATAAAAACGGTACATAAAACAGGCCCTGTTTGTTGTATACAATGAACAGTAAAAATGTTTTGTATACCTGATTTCAAGCCTTTGAATCCAAGCTTACTTGACAAAAAATAAACGAAGATTTATACTTTTACTTGGTTGAAGTACATTTTATTACTGTCTGATATCAAGACATTCAGTAGTTTATGTAAAACATAATTTAATGACAATTTCATATTGTCGCTTTTATACCAGAAGGAGGTTTGACATGGGTAAGGTCGTCGAAATCAGATGGCACGGCCGCGGGGGTCAGGGGGCGAAAACCGCATCTCTGCTGCTGGCGGATGCAGCGTTCAACACAGGCAAGTACATTCAGGGTTTTCCTGAATACGGTCCCGAAAGAATGGGAGCGCCGATCACGGCATACAACAGGATCAGCGACGAGAGGCTCTCCATTCACAGCAATATTTACGAACCCGATTATGTAGTCGTGGTTGACGACACGCTTCTGGCCTCTGTCGATGTAACGGCGGGTTTGAAGGAAGACGGCGCGATCATCGTGAACACCACCAGGACGCCGGAGGAAGTAAAGCCGTTCCTGAAGGGCTACAAGGGCAAGGTCTGTACGATTGATGCAAGGACGATATCGATAGAAACGCTCGGCAAGTATTTCCCCAATACGCCTATGCTGGGCGCGGTCGTAAAGGTCAGCAACGTAATCGAAGAGAAGGTATTCCTGCACGATATGGTAGAATCCTTCAAGCACAAGTTCGCCAAGAAGCCGGAAGTGGTCGAAGGCAACGTAAAATCCCTTGAAAGAGCAATGCAGGAGGTGAAGGGTCTATGAGCTGCAATTCATGTAAAAAAGAACTGAAGGTAGTTCCTAACGACGTTAAGTGGAAAGATATAACGGAAGGCGGAGTCATCCCCTACGCCGGTAACGCGCATCTGTTCAAGACAGGCGAATGGCGTTCCATGAAGCCCATCTGGCTCCAGGAAAAATGCAAGCAGTGCCTGCTTTGCTACCCGGTTTGTCCGGATACATCCATATTGGTCGATGAAAATGGAAAGAGGACCGATTTTGACTATGACCACTGCAAAGGCTGCGGCGTATGTGTCAAGGTCTGCCCTTTCAAAGCTATTGATTTTGTAGAAGAAAGCGTGTAGGGAGGGAGCAGATAATGGCTATAAGAGAAAGAATGAGTGGTAACGAAGCGATGGCGGTTGCCATGAAGCAAATAAATCCCGACGTTGTTGCGGCTTTCCCGATAACTCCGTCAACCGAAGTACCGCAGTACTTTTCCACCTTTGTGGCTGACGGCGAGGTGGATACCGAATTCGTAGCAGTCGAGTCCGAGCACAGCGCCATGTCGGCGTGTGTGGGCGCCCAGGCCGCAGGCGGCAGGGCGATGACGGCGACCTCGGCGAACGGTCTTGCGCTTATGTGGGAAATACTTTATATCGCGGCTTGCTCAAGGCTGCCTATAGTGCTCGCCTGCGTAAACAGGACCCTTTCGGGCCCGTTGAACATACACAACGACCACAGCGATTCCATGGGCGCAAGGGATTCCGGCTGGATACAGCTGTACTCCGAAAACAACCAGGAAGCCTATGACAACATGCTTATGGCAAACAGGATAGGCGAGCACAAGGACGTCCAGCTGCCAGTAATGGTATGCCAGGACGGCTTCATCACTTCCCATGCGATCGAGAATATCGAGCTGGTGGAGGATGAAATCGTAAAGGCGTTTGTCGGCGAATACCATCCGGAAAACTACCTCCTGAACAGGGACAACCCAATCGCCGTAGGTCCGCTCGACCTTCAGGCGCACTGCTTTGAGCACAAGAGGCAGCAGGCGGAGGCAATGAAAAACGCGAAAGAGATAATACTCGAGGTTTCCAGGGAGTTTGAAAAGCTCACGGGAAGAAAATACGAGCTGTTCGAAGAATATATGACCGAAGATGCGGAAGCCGTCGTTGTGATTTTGAATTCCACCGCAGGTACCGCAAAATATGTTATTAACCAGATGAGAGCCGCGGGCAAAAAGGTCGGCCTGATCAAACCCAGGGTATTCAGGCCCTTCCCGGTTGACGAGATAACCGCGGTTTTGTCAAAATTCAAGGCAATCGCCGTCCTGGACAAGGCGGACAGCTTCAACGCCGCCGGCGGACCGCTCTATACCGAAATAACCAGCGCCATGTATTCCAAGGGCGTTTTCGGACCCAAGCTCGTCAACTATATCTACGGCCTGGGCGGCAGGGACGTCAAAGCGGACGATATCGAATACGTATTCAATGAACTGCTGAAAACAGCGAGCTCGGGTAAGGTAGACTCCGTTTACAATTATCTGGGCGTAAGAGAATAGGAGGTGCGAGGGAATGGCTTATAATTTGAAGGAAGTTGCCAAAAAACCGGAAAGATTTACCGGCGGACACAGAATGTGCGCAGGCTGCGGAGCCCCTATCGTCGTAAGGCAGATATTGAGGGCCCTGAAGCCGGAAGACCATGCGGTCATCGGGTCCGCGACCGGATGTCTTGAGGTTTGTTCTTTTATATATCCGTATACATCCTGGAAGGATTCCTTTATACACAATGCGTTTGAAAACTCCGCAGCGTCCATTTCAGGCGCTGAGGCTGCATATGTGGCAATGAAGAAAAGGAACAAGCTTGAGGGAGAGACCAAGTTCATCGCCTTCGGCGGCGACGGCGGAACGTACGACATAGGTATCCAGTCGCTTTCCGGAGCAATGGAGAGAGGCCATGACATGGTTTATGTGTGCTATGACAACGGAGCATACATGAACACCGGTATCCAGAGGTCCTCCGCAACGCCGAAATACGCAGATACGACCACTTCGCCCGCAGGCAAGAAGATACCCGGCAAGCAGCAGTGGAGGAAGGACCTCACCGAAGTTATGGCAAACCACCATTTGCCGTACGTTTGCCAGACAGCTGCCATCGGAAACATGAAGGACCTCTATGAAAAGGCCGAGAAAGCCTTATACACCAAGGGTCCCGCCTTCATGAACGTCCTGGCGCCGTGCCCAAGGGGCTGGCAGTACAACACTCCCGACCTCATGGACATCAACAAGCTCGCGGTTGAGACCTGCTTCTGGCCGCTCTACGAAGTAATCGACGGCAAGTACGTGGTCAACTACAAGCCGAAGAACAAGCTGCCCGTGAAGGATTTCCTGAAGGCTCAGGGAAGGTTCAAGCACCTCTTCAGGGCCGGAAACGAGTATATGATAGAAGAGATACAGGCCGAAGTCGACAAGAGATGGGAAGCCCTTCTCAAGCTCGCAGGAGAATAATAAAAAGAGGATTGCAGGAGCGGACAATTGTGTCTGCTCCTTTTATTTTGGCAATCCGGCGGTACGCCGGATGTGCAAAAGCCGCGGGGCCTCGACGTCCCCGGGAATTTTCTGTCAATTTGCCGGTTGCCGGATGTTCAAAGGCAGAAGGCTCTCCCTCCTTCTCCGGCCCTTATTTCCTCGTGCCGATCCTTCCTTGCCGCCGTCCGCAGCCGCCCGGCTACATTCAAGCATTTACACGTATTCTACCTTCCTCCTTGCCTGCATATAATTAAATGTCTCGCCCAAAACACTATTCGCAGCTTTGATATGCCGGAGGTAGCTTATGCAAGGTATGGACAGGGAAATCGCCGAAAGCTTCGGACTTGAGGTTCGCAATCTGCTACCCTACAAGGACAGCTTTATGGTAGTAACGCCAAAAGGCAGGAAGGTACTGAGGAAAACCCCCTTTTCGCCTGAGAGGGTCAAATTCGTCAACAGTGCCAAGGAGCATCTTTTTGATAATGGCTTTGCCAATATAGACAGGTATATTTGCACCCTTGACAACGAACCCTTTTTTAACTTTGAAAACGGAATTTATACGATGACCGAATTTATAGAAGGACGGGAAAGCAGCTTCGACAACGACCCCGACGTGCAGAAGGCTTCGCAGCTGCTGGCGCAGCTGCATAAGGCCTCAAAGGGCTATACCGCAAAGGAGGGGATCAAGGTCCAGGACGAGCTGGGCAAGCTCCCCGTATACTTCCAGAAGCGCCTGGAGGACATCAAAAAGCTTAAGAAGCAGGCAAAGAGGGGCAAGAGCAAGTTTGACCACCTTTTCCTCGAATACGCCGATTATTTTTGCAGGATGGGCGACAGCGCCATAAACGAGCTGCAGAGCTCGAATTACGAGCAGCTTGCCGCCAGGACCAGGAAGGAGAGGCTGTTCTGCCACCACGACTACACCCACCACAATATTATTGTTAGCGAGGGCAGGATGTCCGTCATCAATTTCGATTACTGCTGCCTGGAGCTCAGAATTTACGATATTGCCAACCTGATACGGCGTAAAATGAGGAAGTGCAACTGGGATATAAGCAAGGCGGATATGATAATAAACGCATATAATGCGCTCGAACCGCTTGACAGGGACGAGATGACGGTCATGAAGCTCATCCTGATGTTTCCCCAGAAATTCTGGCGCGTTGTGAACCGTTATTACAACAGCAGGCGCAGCTGGTCGGAAAGAAGCTATGTGACCAAGCTACAGGAGGTAATAAGCGAGGTGGAGCCCCACAGAGACTTCATTGAAAAGTTTGATTATTTGAAATAAACGAACTTTGCTTTTATTTCAGGCCCGGTGGCGGAAACATCAGAACAGACCGGTTATTACCCCTTTTTCGTCGATATCTATCTTTTCTGCGGCGGGCGCCTTCGGCAGGCCCGGCATCGTCATTATCTCGCCGGTTATTGCCACTATGAAGCCCGCGCCTGCGGATACCCTTACCTCCCTGACGTTTA
>JAEZJL010000396.1 GCA_023415815.1 Bacillota bacterium
CCGCTTCTGAAGCCAGTGACTTCAACCGTAATCATCATTGTGGGCGTACAGATATGGAACGATTATTCCTTTTCGATCTTCTTCCTGCAAAGGCCTGAGATGAGGACAATAACCGTAGCCCTGGCAATGTTCTTCTCACAGTATTCAAACAATATAAGCTGGGTGGCGGCAGGCTGCATCATGTGCGCCGTTCCGCTTGTCGCGCTGTACCTTTTCCTGCAGAGATATTTTATCAAGGGACTTTCCGCCGGAGCCGTGAAGGGCTGAGGCAATGCGGTCTCCGGCGTGGCGTTCCCACTACTCCTCGCTTTCAACAATCTCCTTGTCCCTGCGCGTCATGCTGTATATCTGCTTAGACAGCAGCAGCACGACGATGGAGACGATGAAAATCGACGAAACGGCGGCTATCGTAGGCTCGATCTGGGTCCTTATGCCGTCCCACATCTTCTTTGGAAGCGTGCTTGCCGATACTCCGGATATGAACAGCGTCACGACAAGCTCGTCGAAGGATGTTATAAAGGCAAAGAGCGAGGCCGAGGCGACCGCCGGCTTTATAACGTGGAGCGTCACGCGCATGAAGGCCTGGAAGGGGTTCGCCCCAAGGCTTAAGGCTGCGTACTCCAGATTCGGGTCCATTCCGCTGAGGCCGGACATCACAGTCACGATGACGAACGGTGTCGCCATGATGGTATGGGCCGTGACAAGTCCGGGTATCGAGCCTATCAGTCCCGTCTTTGACTGGAAGCTGTAGATTGCGATGGCAATGATGATGGTGGGGACCACGAGCGGCATAAGGAATATGTTCTGGAGCAGCTGCTTTCCGGGAAAGCTGCTTTTAACCAGCCCTATGGAGGTCATGATGCCGAGCACCAGCGACAGTAGGGTCGTTATGGCGCCTACCTCGAGGCTCTTTACGGCCGCGTCCACCCACTGGGAGTCCGAAAAAAATCTCTCGTACCACTGGAAAGAAAAGCCCGGAGGTGGGAAGGTGAGATACTGGGCCGAGCTGAATGATATGGGTATTACGATGAATACCGGCAATATTAAAAATATGATGACAAACAGGGTAATAATGCGTGCTAGCATATTCATGCCTCCTTTAAAACAGCTTATCCAGCCGGATGAAGTTTTTCGACAGCAGCAGTAGCAGCAGCGTCACCGCCAGCAGGACAAAGGCAATGGCCGACGCAAAGTTCCAGTTGAGCAGGTCCCCGACCTGAATCTGAATCAGTTGGGATATCATGCTGTCCTTCTGGCCTCCCAGAAGCGAGGGCGTGATAAAGTACCCGATTCCCATGATGAAGACCAGGATGCTTCCCGAGGCTATGCCGGGCAGGCTCAAGGGAAGGAATATCCTGAAGAAGGTTTGGGAGGGGCGGGCCCCTAGGTTGCTTCCTGCGGAAAGCAGATTCTTATCGATCCCCTGCATGACCGAATACAGGCACAGGATCATATACGGCAGCAGGACATGCGTCATGGCAATGATTACTCCTGTGGTATTGTAGATCAGCTTGAGGGGTTCCTGTATAATTCCCAGCTTAATGAGCAGCTGGTTAACGACTCCCTGCGTCTGGAGCAGGACCATCCACGCGTATGTCCTTACAAGCAGACTGGTCCAGAAGGGTATCATAACGGCGATCATAATGAAGCCTCTTGCGTTTTTTGAAGCGAAGGTCATGGTATACGCCACCGGATAGCCGAGCAGCAGGCACCCTACTGTAACCATCGCGCCGGTTTTAAGGGTCAGCAGGAGCACCCTTATATACAGGCTTTCGCTGAAAAACTTCGCATAGTATTCGGCTGTAAAATGGCCGTCGTATATGCTCATGACGAAGATGTTGACCAGCGGGTACCCCAGGAAGATTACTATGAAGAGCACCGGAGGTACCAGTAAAAAGCCCGAACCGAGCCTGACCCTTTTCAGCCTGCCCAGGATAAGTGCGCCTGTCTCATCACGCGCCTTCGTCACCTCGTTAGTATCAGCAATAGCAAATTCAGGATTATCCTTCAAAACAACCACCCCTTCAGTATTATAAGCATGAAAGCATTGCCGCCCACGGCCTTCAGCCGTACCGCGCCTTCAATGCTTAATCAGCACCATATCCGCCTCTTCAGCCCCTATTCTGACGCTTTCGCCTACCTGGACGGAGCCGGCGCTGCTGGAGAACATTTTTACCTTTGCGGTTTCGCCGGAGGAGAGCGTCACCTTGAACTTAACCGCTTCCCCGACATACACGACCTGCCTCACCACGCCCTCGAATACCGGGCCTTCAAAGCCTTCGTCCCTGACCAGGCGGATTTTTTCAGGGCGTACAAGGATGGAGACCTCCTCGCCCTTGCTGAAGAATTTATAATTGCAGCCGACCCTGACGATCCGCGTACCAAGTATGCTCACATCTGCGTACTCCTTGCCTGCGTTCGCCACCGTGCCCCTGATAATGTTCGCTTCTCCTATGAACTTTGCGACGAAATCACTTTCCGGCTTTTCGTAAATCTCCTCGGGCCTGGCCACCTGTGCGACATTTCCGTCCTTCATGACACAGACCCTGGTCGCCATGGTCAGGGCCTCCTCCTGGTCGTGGGTCACGCTGATGGTGGTTATCCCCAGCTCCTTCTGCAGCTGCTTGACCTCCATCTGCATATGCTTCCTAAGCTGTTTGTCCAGCGCGGCCATGGGTTCGTCCAGGAGCAGTATCGGCGGGTTGAATACCAGCGCGCGGGCCAGCGCGACCCTTTGCTGCTGTCCGCCGCTCAGCTCTCTCGGAAGCCTTTTTTCGTAGCCGACCAGCTTTACCCTTTCAAGGACCGCTGCGGTCTGCTTCCGTATCTCCTGCTTCGGCACCTTCCGTATCGTAAGGGGGAAAGCGATATTGTCATAAACCGTCATGTGGGGAAACAGTGCATAATTCTGGAAAAGCATGCCTATATTCCGCTTATGGGTCGGCTTTGAGGTTATATCGACGCCGTCTATTTTTATGATCCCGTTCGAGGTTTTTTCAAAGCCCGCGATCATCTTCAGCACCGTTGTCTTGCCCGCGCCGCTGGGTCCCAGGATGGTCAGGAATTCACCCCTGCCTATTTTCAGGTAGACCGATTTTACAACGGCCTTTTCCTTGTATTCCTTGGATACGTCAATGAGTTCTATATCAGCCCCCATTAAAAAACACCTCCCGCCTGTATATTTTCCCTTTCGGGGCGTCCCCGCAAGGGCTGTTTTTCATAATCAATTCATCCTGTCTTAAGCCTTTCCGGCCTTCTCCTTTTTCCCAAGGGCGATATGAGAGATCATCTCGAATATGACCGTCGCTCCGAGAAGCGCAGTGATCTCGGCCGGATCGAAGCCCGGATATACCTCCACCATGTCAAAGGCAACGTAATTCAAGCCCGTCAGCTTTCTCAGCAGGTCCAGTCCCTCAAAGCTTGTGAAGCCGCCGACTTCCGGCGTCCCCGTGCCCGGCGCGTATGCCGGGTCAAAAAAGTCGATGTCGAAGGTCAGGAATACGGGCGAATCCCCCGCGATCTCCTTCACCGTCCGGGCGATATCCTCCCGTTTCATCTTCATCATGTCTTCGGTGGTCAGCAGGGTGAAGCCCATCTGCCTTGCGTTGTCATAATCGCTGTCGCCGTAGATGTTGCCTCTCATGCCGAGCTGGACCGATTTCGAGGTATCGATCAGGCCTTCCTCATAAGCTCTTTTGAACGGGGTGCCGTGGGTGTATTTTTTACCCCAGTAGGCCTCGTTTGTATCGGAATGCGAGTCAAAATGGACGAGCGCGAGCTTTCCGTATTTTCTGTATACGGCCCTCAGCTCCCCGAGGGTGATGGCGTGATCGCCGCCTATGCCGATGGGTATCACGCCTTTGTCGAGGATTTTGTACAGACCGTCCTCAATGGATTTATAGGAATCCTCGGTATAGCCCGGTATGATGAAAAGGTCTCCGAGGTCGGCGACCGCGCAGTAATCAAAGGGGTCCAGCCGGTGATAGGGATTTGCCGGCCTGAGGAAGGAGGATATCCTCCTCACGGCCTCCGGACCAAAACGCGCTCCTGCGCGGAAGCTTGCGCCCGTGTCAAAGGGTATGCCGACGATACCGACGTCTATATTTTCATATTCATTCGCATCCGTCACGTACGGGACCCTCATGAAGGTTCTGATCCCCGTGAACCGCGGACTCATCACCGCATCTGCCGGCGCGTATTTTCTTTCAAACTCATAAGCCATGTTGAAACCTCCCAAATCTCAATGTCAGGTGTGTTTTATGTCGTATACGTGTCCTTGGCCGATACATCTTAATACCTGCAATCGCAGCCCACACCATCAGGCTTTCAATCGCCGGGCTTGTTACACGCTCCGGATTTTAAAGCTTCCGCGGAGCCGAACACGCCCTCGGCCGTCTCTTGCTTTACTTTCAAATTACCCGACCTGTAAATATAAAGCGTCCTTAAAGTAATTGCAGTCAGCACCAGCAGCCCGCCCACAACCGTCAGGCCTCCAGGCACCTCCCCTACGAACAGGAACACCCAGAGCGGATTCAGAAACGGCTCTATCGTAGTTATCAGCGAAGCCTCCACGGCCCTGACCTTCTTGAGGCCCAATGAATAGAGCACGTACGGGAACCCTTGAAAAACGCCCATGGCGGCCGCCATCGTAAAGCCTTCGGGGGTAATGCTCTGGTCCAGCAAAAAGGGAAGCCCGATAAAAAACATGATTATATTTCCAAGCAGCAGCGGCTCAAGGTTTGACGACTCCCTCTGCATCCTCTGGAAAATGGTCATCAATGCGTAGCTCAGGCCGCTTGCCACCCCGCAGATATTACCTGCCAGATTTCCCGAGAAACCGCTTCCCCAGAAGCAGGCTAGCATTCCTGCAAACACGGCGGCCATACAGAACATATCCGC
>JAEZJL010000441.1 GCA_023415815.1 Bacillota bacterium
AGCTCCCTCTCCTGCTCTTCAATATCCTTTGAAATCATGGAGTTGAAATAAATGAACAGAAAAGCGTTTGAAAGCACCAGCGGTATGAGGGTGACGGACAGCAGGATCATGATAAGCTTGAACTTCATTGAATTAAAGGTCTTCATAGTCTTTCTCCTTCTGTTTTTCTATTGTTTCAGGTTTATAATCGTTCCCGGGCTATACCTTGAATCTTCCGACCAGCTCCGCCAGCTTTTCGGAGCTTTCCCTGGACAATTCCGACTGTCTCGCTACTTCATCGGCCTTTTCAATGACCACCGTGGACTTCTGGGCGATGTTGGCCGTACCCTCGGCGCCTTCATTCGCCGCAAGAGCCACCTCGTTGATGGTCTTTATCATATTCTGTATGGAAGCCGCCAGCTGCTGGGCCGTGGCGCTGAAATCGGTAACAAGGCCGTCGATGCTTTCGGCATCCCTGTCATACTGCTCACCGGTCTCAACCATCGTTTTGTAGTCCGGCAGGACCTGCCTGTTTATAAAATCCAGAACCTCCATTCCGCTTTCGGAAAGGTTTCCCACCGATAAAATGGCCTTTTTGGTGATGCTCTGTATTTCGTTCGCCGCGGTTTTGGAGCTTTCGGCAAGCTTTCTTATCTCGTCGGCAACTACGGCAAAGCCTTTTCCAGCCTCTCCTGCCCTGGCCGCCTCAATTGCGGCGTTCAGAGCAAGCAGGTTGGTCTGCGAGGTTATCTGCAGTATCGTATCGGACAATACGTTAATCTGCCCGACTGCCTTGGATTCTTTTATGGCGTTTACCAATTTTTCATTGGCGCTTGCATATATCCTGCCCGCATCCTCCTGGGAATGCACTGCGCTCTGCCGGAGCTTTGCGGCCCTGGCGCTGATTTCCCGGGCTGACTCCGCCCCCTCCATGGCTTTCCCGGCGATGGAATCCACCGCATTCTCTATCTCGGCCGCTGTCGCGTTCATTTCCTCGGAGGAAGCCGCCGTCTCCTCCATTCCGGCGGAAAGCTCCTCTGTAGTGGCCGATACGTCCTCGATCTGAGAGGTGAGCTCAGAGATGCTCCTGCCGGAATGATCGACATATTCCATGACTTTTCCGGATTCCCGGACCACTCCTTCTATTATATCCCTGGTCGATTTCTGCATCTTATCGATGGCTCTGGCAAGCACACCCGTCTCGTCTTTTCTCGTCTGCATTTTTACGGGTATTTGAACGGTAAAGTCGCCCCCGGCTATTAGTTCGAGAGTCCTTGAGGTCTGAATGATGGGTGCGGTCGTAAATCTCGCTATAAAATAGGCAAAGGCAAGTCCTACCGCCAGGAAGATGAGGGATACCACGACGGTCGTGCCTCCCAGGGCGGTCAGGCCGGAGAGAATCTCGGCCTGCGGAGCCGTAACCGCCAGCGACCATCCCGTCCCCTCTACCGGAGCAAAGCCTAGATATTTTGCAATACCGTTGTATTTATACCGACCGGCCCCTTCCTTTTCCTCCGTCATCTGAATTTCCAGCTCTGCAAGCTGCTTGAGGTCCGGGTTGCTTTTCACATTCTCCAGGTCGTTATCCATCCCGGTGACCAGATCGATATTGCTGTGGGCCACCTTTACGCCCTGCTTGTTTATCATGAAGGCCTTACCGGATGCACCAAAGGTGATTTCATCCGTAATGGTGCTCAGGGCTGCGCCTTCCCTTAGGGCGGCAAGTACTCCCGTCACTTCTCCGTTATCGTTTTTTATTGGGACCGCATAGATGACTACGAGAGATCCGTCGTCCCTGCTGGTTATGGGGTCTGAGACGGCTCTGCCGCCGGCAAGGGCCTGGATAAAGTATTCCCTGTCCTTTACGTCCACTGTGCTTCCTGTGGTGATCCTCGCCTGGCCTGCCTTATCGGAGATGAGCATGGAGATGTGTCCGCTTCTTTCGGCTTCCTTTTTAAGAAAAGCCATCTTTTCATCCATGGTATAACCGCTGTCCTTGATTATATCCTGATTTGCCACAAGCTCAAGGGTAGTCAGATACGAATTCACCCTCTCCCTGACAGTGTTTCCGCCCTGCTGGGCCAATTCAATCAAAGCCTCGTTCGTCTGGGCGCTGATAGCATTTGATGCGGTTATGTAAGCAGTCAGACCCAGACCCGTGCAAACGAGTATCAGAATAACACCTATAAAGATCAAAAGCCGTGTCTTTATACTTTTCATTTGAGTTCCTCCATTTAGTTGTGAATGCTTGATGCATATATAATACCACTAAGAATTCACGCTAAACAGGCAAGTATAACGACACGGCCTATGGAATTATTATACAATTTTAAACATCAATCGTTCAGCGGTCTGAGCGTCTTCAGGCCAAAGGTTGCAAATGCTATTCCGAACAGCATTATTATGACAAGGTTCAGGAGGACGCCTTCAAGGCCTTCTCCCGCCAGGACGCTCTGCAGCGCGCCCATGACCCATTTCTGCGGAACTGCATACCCTATCTTGTTTATGAAGCCGGGAAGCATGGAATCCGGAATGAAGCAGCCCCCGAGGATACTGGTGGGCATTACCACAGCGGCGATGAGGGTCGCCGGATTGAAGGAGTTTTTAATAAGCCCCGAAATTCCTATGCCGATACCTATGATGGCAATCAGAAAACAGAAGAGTATGGCGAACATTTCCGCAACCTTATAAAACGATGTTATGCCGAAGCTGAGCTTCAGCGCAAGCACCAGCGGTATGAGCTGGATGGACCCGAGCGCAAGGCTGCCCAGAAGATTGCCGAGGATGATCTCCCATTCCTTTACTGGCGAGACGAACATCCTTGCCAGCGTTAGCTTTTTTTTATCGTCGAGGATTATCCCGATGGTTGTGAATATGAATATCATCATGAAGATCACGGCAAAGCCGATCGAGGGATTCGCCGCTCCGCCTCCGGTACCTTCGTCCCCGGCGTCGGCCGGCTCAGGGCCCGGGGCCGCCTGTCCTGCTTCAATGTCCTTCAGGATTTCGGCGGCTATTTCCGCCCGATCCCCTCCCTTTGATTGTGCTATGGCTTCCGCCGCCGCGTAGGAAGCCCGCAGGCCTGATAAATAGCGGTTCAAGGGCTGTATCAGGCCGGCTGCTCCGGCGTCTTCGGCATTCATGTAATATCTGACCGCGGTCCGCTCCCCTCCGGCAATCGCCTCCGAAAATCCTTTCGGTATGACAATGACAACGCTCACCTTTTTATTTCTTATCACGAGTTCCGGCTCATTCCCATTTGCGGGGACAACCTCCAGGCCCTGCGCGCCGAGAAATTCCGCCACCTTTGCCCCCGGAGCGCCGCCGTCCATATCGGCGACTCCGGCCTTTGGCCTGGGAGCGGGTGCTTCCTTCACAGCGGCCAGAATTGTAAAAATAAGTACTATAGGCAGCAATATCATTGCGATCACCGTCATTGGGCTTTTAAATACCCTTTTCACAATATTTGCGGCAATGAGCAGGCTATTCATTGGAGACCCTCCTTTTATAAAGCATTACGCCTGCCGCCCAGAAGGCCAATCCGACCGCGAGCAGCAGTAAAAGATAATTCGAAACCTCAGCCAGTCCTTTTCCTGTCATGAAGCCTGTCAGCACCTCAAACGCCCACCTGTTGACCATATAAGGGGAAACCGCTTCAAAGGCCGGCATCGGTGTGAAAGACCCGCTTGCGAAGGTCATCATCCAGTAAAGGACTATCAGAAGGGTGGTAAGCGCTTTAGAGGAATTCAAAATATTTGAAAAAATAATGGCTATCCCGGAGGTAACAAGCATCACTTCCATGACCACCAAAAAAAGTCCGGGATAGTTGCCGCCCCAGTCCACCCCGAAAAGCAGCGAGGTCAAAAGTATCACCGTAGCGGCCTGGAAAAGGCCTATCAGCGCATTGGCGGCCGCCTTGCCCGCAAGGTACTGGTTGTGGGTGACCGGAAAGGAGATTATCCTGAAAAAGACCCTGTCCGACCTTTCGCTTAATATATCCGCCCCGAGTCCCATGCCGCAGGTCAGAAGGAAGAAGATCAGCATACCCGCGCCGAAAAACTGGAAGCTGTTGATAGTACGCTCCTCAGGGCCATTTACCGTCTCAACGTCCACAAAGCCGTCCGCGGTATCATTCTCCAGTCTGCCCCGTATATCGTCCAGCTCCTTCTCCGACAATCCGTATTTTGCGGCCGCAGCGGATATAGAGGCGTCAAAATCTCTGCCAATATCGATCTTGCCGCTGTCGGCGTATGACTCCGGTAATTTTTCCGCCCCGTTTATCCCGGTATTTAAAAAAGGCTTCATCGCATAGCCCATGAGGGCGATCATTGCGACGGGCATGACAAGGAGCACTATCATGTTTACCCGGTTTCTGAGCATCATTTTCAGTTCGTACAAAATAATGGTAACGATGTTCATCATATCCCCTCCTAATCTCTCAGCGTCCTGCCGGTCAGCGACAGAAACACGGTCTCCAGGTCGGGCTCAATCACCTCGATACCCTTGATCCTCGCGCCGTTTCTTGAAAGTATGAACAGTATGTCCTGCAGGATAAGCTGTGTATTCGAAGCTCTTATGTCAAGCTTATTCTCGTCGATCTGCACATGCTTCACCATCGGCAGCGCTTTTATTTCGTCAAGGGATTTGGACCCGGCGTCCGAGACACTTATCAAAACCCTGTCCTCCTGCTGCAGCATGGTCCTCAGCTCCTCGCGCGAGCCGTCCGCAATGAGCCTTCCGTGGTCCAGGATGGCTATGCGTCCGCAGACGGCTTCCACCTCTTCCATGTAATGGCTGGTGTAAATCACCGTGGAGCCCATTTTATTCAGCTTTTTTACTGATTCGAGGATGTGATTCCTGGACTGAGGGTCAATGCCTACGGTGGGTTCGTCCATGATTATAATCCTGGGATGGTGCGCGAGCGCGCATGCGATGTTCAGACGCCTCTTCATGCCGCCTGAATAGGCTTTGGGCATTATCCTGGCCTTATCTGCCAGCCCTACGAATTCAAGCGCCTCGTCGGTGCGTTCTTTAAGAAGACCGTCCCTGAGCCCGGCAAGCCTTCCGAAGAATTCGACGTTTTCCCTGGCGCTGAGATTGTCGAAGGCGGCGATCTCCTGCGGCACCAGCCCCAGCCTTTTCTTGGCCTCCGTGATGTCGCTTTTCAGGTCTATGCCGTCTATGGTTATCTCGCCGTGGTCGATCCTTATCAGGCCGCAGACGGAGTTTATCGCCGTGCTCTTCCCCGCCCCGTTGGGCCCCAGGAGGCCGAATATCTCCCCTTCCTGTATGTCGAGGCTGATGTTGTCGACGGCCGCGGTGTTGTTATACTTTTTTACAAGGTTTCTGATTTTTAAGATGCTCATAACGCGCCCCCATTCGATATTATGCTTTATAATAATAATACCCCGGGGCAAAGGTATGCGCATGAGTAATAAGTAATTTCAGGGCAGTACTAAAGTACTGTTTATTTTGAGCGGTTATTTTTTCAGGTAGAATACCGCAAGCTGGGTCCTGTCTCTCAGGTCCAGTTTGTCCAGTATGGAGGAGAGGTAGTTTTTCACCGTGCTTTCGCCGAGGAAGAGCTTTTCCGATATTTCACGGTTTGAAAAGCCCTCGGCCACCAGCTTGATTATTTCAATTTCCCTCTGTGAGAGGTCGTAGCCGGACAGGTCCTTTTCATTGGCCCTATTCAGCATTCCCGTGAGCTTCACAGCCACCTCGGGATGGAACAGCATCGTCCCTCCGTGGACAAGCTTTATCTGCTCCTTTATTTTAGCAGACGGCGTGTTCTTGAGCATATAGCCGTGAGCGCCGTATTTCAGCGCCTGATAGATGTATTCGTCGTCCTGGAAGGTGGTCAAT
>JAEZJL010000468.1 GCA_023415815.1 Bacillota bacterium
GGCCCAGATACCGCATGGATAGGCCGATACCGCCGCCCAGGACCAACCCTGAAACAGCTACTGTTGGACAAGTCCCTCCCGGGAATGCATATCCGTATTTGTACAATGCATGATATAAATCTATAAGCCGTGTCCCTGCCTGAACTTTTACAGTCTCTTCAATGGTATCGACTTTTACAGAATTCATAAGCGAGGTATCGATCACCAGGACGCCGTTGCCTGTTGAATATCCTTCGTAGTTATGCCCGCCGGAACGTATCCGCAAAGGGATATGGTTCTTTCTCGACCATTTTACCGCATTGATTACGTCCCGTGTTCCACTGCAATATACAATCGCCGACGGATATGCATTAATCGCTTTGTTATACTCTTGTCTGGCTTCATGATACTCAGGGTCGGAGGGAGTTATTATTCTTCCTGTCAAGCCCTCATACTTCATCGCAATCACCCGCAATTAATCAGTATATAATTAAAATATGGGCCGGATGAAATAAGGTTACATAATATGTTCAGTTAATTATCTCCCGGACAATTTAATCGATTTGGCTATTCAGAAATTAGCCTTGCTTCTCAGCAAATACTTATGCCGGCAAGTTCGTCAAATATTTTAGCATACGTTTTATTATCGCAAATCAATGCGTATCCCTTGCTGCACAGCCTAGCACACCCTGATATGGAGATATTGTACATATTTCGGCATATTTCGTTGTAGCCAAGCCCGCATAAAGTCCTCATTGCATATGCGCATAGAGCCCGGAATTCGATTACCCGGCGTTTGGATTTGAGAATTATGCTGTTTCTTGAAGGTATAAACAGCCTGTCCGATATATATGCGGTCAGCCTTGAAGGATTATATTCGCGCAAAATTATCCTTCTCCCATCTATATACTGATTACTCACCGCACTGTTCAGCCTTTCCTTAATTTTTTCGCTTACCTCTGTATCGATTTGACGTCTTGCAAATTCACCATATCTTCTGGAGAACACACGTTTATCCGTCTCATTGAATAACCCCATTAGCAAGCTCATATCAATAAGCCCCAACTCATCGCGTCTGATACCAAGGTATATTCCGTAAGAAGAATATGGATAAAGGTGCTCTTTCCCGCTATAGCCTTTCACATCTTTTGCGTTGTTGTGGATATATGCCGAAACCGCCAGATTGTATTCATCCGTCGTAAGTATCCTGCTCTCAAAACGTTCCTGGAACACGTGCCCGTTTCTTTTATATTTTTTGTTATAGTAACGTACATAAGCGGTATTGGTACTATGCATGAATTTGGAAATGTCAAACCCCTTAGGGTCCAAATGCATGTGTAGATGATTGTCCATAATGCAATAACCGTATAGGCTGCACCGGTATTTGCTGATATATCTTTTCAGGAGTTTGAGGTAATAGTCCTTATCTTCATTTTCTCTGAAAAGAAGAAATTCCGATATGCTTCTGCACATAATATGATAAATGCATTCAGGAGCCTTTTTCCTGGCTGATCTTGGCATAAGTTGCACCTCGCATTGTTTTCTATATTCTACCATATTAGCACAATTTAATCAACCATTTTTGTATTTTATGTAATTTAATGTATAATTTTATATATTTCTATTGCACCCTCCTTTAGCAGCAGTCTTTTAGCTATTTGTTGAGAAACGTCCCCATCGATTTGCTTGTGCTGCGCATGTGTTTTGGAGTGTAAACCATCTCTGAGAAACCGGTCTTCTGTCTGTTTGCGGAGAAACGTCCCCCCATTCTGGCCGGACTAAGTTGGCAGGCAATCCTCAGCAAGGGCACCTATAATCGAAATTTGCTCCGCTCCCGTTATCAGATAATCCCTGAGTCTCAGCATGGATAGGACATTGCCTCCCATGTATTTGCCGTCACAGGTAATGAAATAAATGCTGCGCTTTAGTGAAACCCGCATTTTTTTCAAAATGTCGTGAGTAATTTTACAATATCTCCTGGCTTCAAGTATTTTCTTTGCATATGTCAGTCCTATGCCGGGTACGCGAATGAGAGTGTAAAGATCCGCTTTGTTTACCTCAACCGGATACATTTCAAGGTGACGAAGAGCCCAGCTGCTTTTAGGGTCCAGATCATATTCCAGGTTCGGCTGACATTCGGGAGTGACATCGGTGGGAGTGAATCCATAAAGCTGCATCAGCCTGTCGGCTTGATAAAGCCTTGCCATACGCCAATACGGCGTCGACGTTAAGGGTAAGTCATCATAGCCGCGGGCTTCATGCCTGTATTGGAAAGCGGTGTAATAAACACGCTTCAGGTGATATTTCTTATATAGCGCCTGAGAAAGTAACATTATTGCCCTGTCGTCTTCCTGTACGCTGCCGGCCATGAGCTGGGTTGTCTGGGAATATGCGAATTGGCGCTTATCGTATTTTGCGCCCAAAATCATATCGGAAATGCTTTGCATGGGCTCCAAAATGTTCGTTTTGTTCTTTTGCTTCGCAATTCTCTTATAACCCTCGCTTTTGGCGACCTCGATATTAACGCTCAGCCTGTTTGCATACTGTCCGGTCTTTTTTATCAGCAGAGGGTCGGCCCCCGGCATAACCTTCGCATGTATAAATCCGCCGTAGCATAGCTCCTCACGCATAATACGCACGGATTCGGCAAGAAGCTCCTGCGTATAATCGGCATTTCTATATATCGCAGACGTGACGAATACTCCGTGGCCGTTTTTTTCAGCCCTATCAACCGATAATTCAGCAAACTCTCTGGGAGTGAAACAGTAATTAATCCTCTCGTCCCTGCTGCACCTGCATTCGCAATATGCGCAGTTAAAGATGCATTCGCTCGCCAAAAATGACTTCTGAATCCTGGGCGGAGCCTTTTTTGACTTAATTTCGGCAGCGCGTCCGATTGCGCAGCTTTCAGCTTCAAGATCGTTTGCCACTTCAAACCTGGCATCTTCATGCATTAGAGCGGCTTTGTCCCCTATGGTCAGTTCCCTGGGAATAATAATACTCACTTTCGTTCACCTCCGGAGTTTTCGATTGCACTTTCCCTTTCCATCTCGCCTATTTGCCTCTGTTTTGTAAAACTGCACCTCGCCAAACATACGTTTCAGTCTAATTATACCAGAACATCAGTTCGATTTTCAATAGTCTTTATAGAAGGGGACGCTTCTCAACAAATAGTCATTATTTACAATCTGTTTATGTATTACGTATAGTCAGTATTAGCCCCGCTGTTTGCATCTGAAATAATAGTGTTTTGTCGATTTGTTGAGAAACGTCCCCTCTCGCCGAGACGGTGTTTTGCCGATTTGTTGAGAAACGTCCCCACTCACCCTTGTCATTGTTGAGAAACGTCCCCACCGCCGCCTAACCTCCTGCCGCGATTCTTGTAATATTCTGCATTTCGTGGTAAAATTCAGCTTAATTGCAATTGTGGGGTACATTATATGAAAAAAGGACGAAATCGCGGCGCACCGGGTTACGATACTGCAAAAATAATCGCAAGGATGTTTTCATACGTTAAAAAATACAAACTGCTCGTCATTATGTATATGCTCCTGTCTATCGGCGGCGCATTGATAAGCCTGCTCTTCGCAAATATGATAAACATCTCAATCGAAGCTGCCGTCAACTCCAGGCAAAGCGAGCTTCTGAAATATATGCTTCAGTCCGTCGCCATTATAGCCGCCGGTATCATCGTAACCTATTTTTCAACCTATATATACGGCATTTTCAAGTCAAAGGTCATGCTGGATATCAGAAACAGCGCGGTCAGCCGGCTCCGGATGCTCAGGCTTTCATTCATTGAAAACAGCCATACGGGCGACCTGATTTCCAGGTATACGAACGACATGTCGTCCGTGCAGAACTTCATCGGTGAAGAGCTGTTCAAAACGCTGATGCAGCTTATAACTCTCATAATTACCTCGGTTTATCTTATCAATGTCAATTATAAGCTCTACATATTCTCTCTGATCCTGATGCCTCCCGTGCTCTATCTTTCCACCAGGGTAACAAAGCCGATGGGCAAGCTTTTCAACGCGTCTTCCACCTGCATCGGAAAGGCTAATTCCGTCGCCCAGGATTCATACGGGGGCATCTTCATCATCAAGGCTTTCAGTTTGGAGAACCATTTTTACAAAAGATTTTCAGAATACGTTGAAAACGGCCTGCAATACAGTATCAAAGCCATACATCGGCTGAAATGGCTCCCGCCGTTCAATATAATCCTCTGGTCGTCGCCGTTTACCATATGCCTGATTTACGGCGCTTACCTGTCAATCAACAGCGAAATATCCCCCGGGCAGCTTCCAGCATTTGTTTACCTGCTGAACAATATCGTCTGGCCCTTTGCCGCTCTTCCGCGCATCATAAGCGGCTTCAGGTCTTCCTTCGGAACAGCGCAGCGCTTTTTCGAAGTCCTCGACAGTCCCGCCGAGCGAGAAGACGGAAAAGCTTTCGACATTTCGCCCTCAAAAGAATGTATTAATTTCAAGCATATCGTATTTTCGTATGAAAGAAGCAGTATAGATTCGCAGAGCAATGAAGAAAACGCACGGAGGGCTGTTCTGAACGATTTGTGCTTTAGTCTGAAAAAAGGCACTAAGACGGCGCTGGTGGGCAGGAGCGGCTGCGGCAAAAGCACGGTCCTGAAGCTGATTGCCGGCTTCTATGATTATCAGGAAGGTGCTATAGAGCTTTTTGGACATGACATGCAGGAATGGAGCCTTAAGGCGCTACGCGCAAATATATCTTTCGTGACCCAGGACACATATCTTTTGCCTGCATCCGTATATGAAAACATACTCTTTGGAAAGCCTGATTCCGCCTACGGCGAGGTAGTAGAGGCAGCCAGAGCCGCAAATGCTCACGAGTTCATAATGGAGCTCCCGGACGGCTACGATACGATGGTCGGCGAAAGAGGCATCAAGCTCTCAGGAGGCCAGAAGCAGCGGCTGTCTCTCGCTCGCGCATTTCTAAAGGACGCTCCTCTTATTTTGCTGGACGAACCTACCTCAGCCCTTGACAACATAGCCGAGGCGGCGGTTCAGCAGGCAATGAACGCGGTAATGCAGGACAAAACGGCTATAATCGTGGGGCACAGGCTTTCAGCTATCAAAAACGCGGATGAAATTCTTGTATTGGACGACGGCCGTATTGTTGAACGGGGAACACATGATTTTCTCATATCAGCCGGCAGCCTGTATTCAAGGCTGTATAACAAGCAGTTTGACAAGGATGAAGGAAACAATTTATCGGCATAAAGGCGGATTGTGTAATTATGAAATACTTTAATTTAAAGGAATACCTGAATATTTTTAATCACGTCAGGCCAAATAAATTTGTCTATTTTTTCATACTGGCCTGTGACTGCCTTACGGAAATAAGTTTTTACCTGCTCACCCCTATCGTTATGAAGCTGATGATCGACGCCGCTGTAAAATCGGACATGAATCTGCTGACCAACGGCCTGTATTTAACCCTGGCAGTGTCGGTGTCAGGCATGGTTTTATTTGTTACCCTGGAATTCTTCCTGTTCGGCTCCTTCAGCAAAACCGCAGCCAACGTAAAACTGAAATTGTTTAAAACAATACTCCATTTGCCTGTGTCCTATATTGAGCAGAATCACAGCGGAGATACAATTTCAAGGCTTACCAACGATGCCGACGCGATGGAGGAGGCATATAGCTGGCCGCTCAGGATGGTACTGGTCACCCTTGCAAGCGGCCTGGGGTCGGCGCTCGCAATGTTTATCCTGGACTGGAAGGTAAGCGTCATACTGATAGCTGTCGGGCTCTTTTCGGTATTGATAAATTTAAAACAGGCTAAGCTTTTCAGAGAAATCAATGATAAAATTCAAGCCAGCCTCGGAAAGTATACCGAAAACCTTTCGAACATCCTAGGCGGCTTTATGACAATCAAAACTCTAGGACTTGAAAAAAAGCTGCTGGAAAATGCAGAGGAAATAAACGGGAGCATTTTTAACGGAAACGTGGCAATAACCAAAAAAAGCGCATTTATCGAGGCCAGGAATTTCTTTTTCTCCTCTCTCAATTCAATCGGTGTGATTGTCCTTGCATCCTTTCTGGCTATGAACGGAATAAGCAGCCTTGGCTCGGTAGTTTCAATGATACTTTTCCTGGGGCATGTGAACAGGATGTTCGGCAGTATAAATGGGATGATACTGCAGCTTCAGGGGTATCTCGCAGCTTCGGGAAGGGTGGTCGGCCTCATGGGAACCGATGTGGAACCGGAGACGGTATATGCCGAAGCCGTCAATGGCAGCAATGCGGCTATCGCCATGAAGGACGTCGTATTTTCATACGATGGGGAAAACAGCGTATTGAACGGAATCAACCTGACCCTTGAAAAGGGGCAGATAGCCGCGCTGGTGGGCCCTAGCGGCGGCGGTAAGAGCACTGTCATCAAACTGCTGATGGGCTTTTATACTCCGGCGTCAGGTCAGATGACCATTGGCGGAAAACCGCTTAGAAGCATGAGTATGAGTGAGCTTAGGGCAATGATTGCCTACGTTCCCCAGGATTCTTACATCTTTGACGGTACTGTTGAGGAAAACATAAGATATGGAAAAATCGACGCAACGGCTCAGGAAATAATCTCTGCGGCAAAAGCCTCGCATGCGGATGAATTCATACGGGAACTGGAAAACGGATATGATACCCTTGTGGGCGAACGCGGCGTAAAGCTGTCCGGCGGCCAGCGCCAGAGGATTGCAATTGCCCGTGCTTTTCTGAAGGATGCTCCCATACTATTACTGGATGAGGCTACCTCCTCGCTGGATTCGCAAAGCGAACAGTATGTGCAGGAAGCCTTGAATACGCTGATGAAAAACAGAACCACACTAATCATAGCGCATAGATTATCCACAATAGAGCATGCGCATATTATATACCTCGTGGAAAACGGTAAAATTATTGAAAACGGCACTCACAGCACCCTTGTATCAAACGGCGGCCTTTACCAAAAGCTATACATGCTCCAGTTCAACACAAACGCCCTCAGGGAAAATGAACTTACCGGATAAAACTTTTGGGACGCTTTTAAAATTTGGGGACGCTTCTCAACAAATGCATATATCTGCAACTCTTCAGATATTTACACACATTATGTACATAGTTAAAACCTGTCCCCGAAGCGAGCTATCTAGCGCACTTGTGCAGAAGCGTCCCCATGCATATATGCAACTCTTCAGATATTTACACACATTATGTACATAGTTAAACTGTCCCCGAAGCGAGCTATCTAGCGCACTTATGCAGAAGCGTCCCCATGCATAGCTCGCTTGTGGAGAAACATCCCCGCTCACTGTACACTGCCCGCTTGTGCAGAAGCGTCCCCGCCCATGGCTCAAAAAAAACGTCCCGGCTCACGATGTCGCTCGCCGGAACGTTAATTTTTGCTTATTTGCGGAGAAGCGTCCCCCTTTTTTAGCCAAATAGGAATTTTATACCTTCGGCCTCTGTGGCGAAGTATTTCACAGTCTCTATAACCTCGCCTGCCGCCGCTTTATCTGATTTTTGATGCATGAAGCTGCCGCTGATAAATGCAATCCTTTTGCATAAAGGAACTCCGGCTATTGCGAAGTCTTTTGCAGCCTTTGCTTGCTCGGTTGTCCATAGTTTGATATCCGACTTTAGCACGTTATGCAAATAGAGAGGTTCGCCCTTATTGAACTTCTTAAATTCGTTCATTATCGCCGCCAATGTCTGATTGACCTCGTCTAAATTATATTTACCTACCCAGACATCCCTCACGAGCTTTTTCTCTTGATCCACATACAATTCAAAGCTGCCTTCCGTAAACTGCTTTTTGACTACCAGCGTTTCACCCATAATTTCATTGCCCCTTTCGAACATTTATTAAGTGATTGCGCAAAAGACGAATTGAAGAGCCTATTCCGGTAACTGCATATGCTTTTGCTCATATTATGTATTCGGTTTGAGTAAGCGTCCAAGCCATAAATAGATCAGCCCAGCAGGAATTTTCTTGCCTCCTGCTCCGACGTACAGTATTTGAAATTGTCCGGCAGCGAGCCGGTTGCCGATTCGGTTGCTTTTTGATGCATAAAGCTCGTATAGACAAAAGCTGTCTTTTTAAAATATGAGACGGCGGTTAAAGTATAATCTTTTGCAATTTTGGCCTGTTCAGCCGACCAGAGCTTCATATCCAGATTTGATGTTTCATGCAGAAGAAATGCTTCGCCCTTGTTGAATTTGAGCATTTCAACCTTTACGGCTCCCAGTCCCTGTTCCAGCTCGTTTGTGTCGCATTTGCCGTTCCAGACATCCTTCACCAGTTTAAGTTCCCTATCCACGTATAGCTTGAACCCACCTTCTTTGAACTTTTTTTCAGACACTAAAACTTCACTCATACATTTCCCTCCTATTTATTTGATTTTTGGTGCAAAAAACTACGTCTTCTTAAAGGGGTACCTTTACGAAAAGTCCTTTTGTTCCAATAAGTCAAAATATTTACAAATAACCTTACTGTAATAATTGGATGAAATTGCACTCATATATATAATATATTTGACAGCATAATTTGTCAAATTATTTTAAATAATGCCTTTTTTTTAGCAAGTTTAATTAATATTCCAATGATTTATAGGACCTGTCCATTCGGTTGAGCATACTGATATACAACATTTGAGAACAAATGCTGTATAGGGGAATTGTCAGTTTGACCTGGCAGCAGCAAGAGTATTTAACTCCCGCCGCCTTTACTCCTGCTGCTTGTTGTTGAAGAGCCAGACGCTGCACTTTGCCCTCTGGTATATATTTGAGGCCACATTCGCGAATATCTTGAGCTTCTGGTTGTCCTGGGCGATGGCTATAACATCGCATTTGAGCTCCTGCGCAGTCGCAATGATGCTGTCCTCCGTGCTCCTGGCGTATATAATAGAGGTATTCAGCCCGACCCCGTACCTTTCCTCAATATCCCTCACCCTGCCTATCGCCTGCTGAGCCAGCGCGACCTGTTCGGGCATAGGCTCGCCGAGCGGCCGGTTTCTGGGTACCTCAATAACATATACGACATTTATCACAGCATTCATCACCTGCTGGATAGAGCATATGAATTCAATGATATTCTCGCTGGTCCGGGTGCCGTCCGTCGGTAGAAGTATGCGATTGTAAGCCATAAGCTACACCTCCTGGCTTCCCAGCAAGGTACTTTTCAGATTGTCCTGCCCGTTTTTAGTGGATATGGCAATCACCAGATCCCTTGGCTCAAATACCGTATCCCCCCTGGCAAACACCACATTCCTTCCCCTTAATATCAGGGCTATAATGCTGTCGTGGGGCAGCTCAATTTCACTTATCTTCTTCCATGCAACAGGGGAATCCGCCTGTATTTCGGCTTCTATCAGCACCATTTCGTCGTGGTCGAAGGTCAGAAGGGTTGTAAGCTGCTGCCTGGCGACATACCTTTCAATGGCTTCGGAAATGGATGTCGTGCCGCTGACCGTGGTCCCTATCCCTAGCTCCTTGAAAACTCTTTCGTTCTTAGGATTGTTTATTCTGGCTATCGCCTTGGGAATATTGAAATACCTTTTTCCGAGCTGGCAGGCCACCAGATTGTCCTCGTCGTCGCCCGTAACCGCGACGATGACGTCGGCCCTGGAGCAGCCGGCCTTTTCCAGACCGTCAATGGAGGTCCCGTAGGCATACAATACCGTGCTGCCAAGCTCCTGATCCAGTTGCTGGACCCTCGCATAATTCCAGTCCACAAGCGTGACCTCGTAGCCTTTCGACAGCAGGTTCTTCGTAAGATAATAGCCGACCTGCCCGGCTCCTACAATAACTACGTACATGTAGGCGCGCCCCCTTCCAGAAAGCCAAGACAGTGCTGCGAACTGGTTTCCGTGGGGCAGTAGCAGGTAAGCCCCATCTCTTCCTCGTAAAATTTTTTGCTCTTCGGGTCGGAAATCCGGATTATCACCTTCGGCACCCTGAAAAGGAATTTTGCGATTTGTCCCACCATTATGTTCGTGTTGTCCCCCTTGGCCACAGATATCACGGCATCCGCGTCATTGATGCCGGCGCTGGCAAGCACATCCTCGTCTATGCCGGTGCCGACCACCATATTGCCGTCGAAAATGCCATGCAGCTTATCAAAGGCCAGCGGGTTCCGGTCTATTACAGCCACCTCGTTCCCTTCACGCGCCAGCTGGAGTGTCAGCCGGCTTCCGACCCTGCCGCAGCCTACGATTATTACCTTCATGTTTGCACCAGCTTCCATAAATCAACTATTTATTTTATACTTTTATACTTTATGAATTCCGACATTTCTGGTAAAATTAAACCAGTCCTATATATGTTATATTATATTATAAATCCATGCAGTTCAACCAATATATCAGGAGGGTATCATGTCATTTTTCAGCGAATCGGACTTGCCGGGCATTGGCAAGAAAATAAGCTGCACCACGCATTCCAGGGAAAAGCTGGTCCTGGTCATCCACCATGACGGCAAACGCGAGGTGTATATTATGGACAACGAAGGCGAACCCCAGGCAAGCGTTACCCTGCTGGATGAAGAGGCCCGCAGGCTGGGAGGCTTCCTGTCGGGCGTGATGTACAAGCCCAAGGCCGTGGAGAATCTTGAGCTTGCGCTTGAAGGCATACGTATCGACTGGTACAAGATAGAAAAGGACTCTCCCGTCATAGGCAAGGAAATCGGCGGACTCGGAATACGGAAGCGTACCCAGGTTTCCATTATCGCAGTATTGAGGGGGGATACCCATATACCCAACCCCAGCTCTGACTATGTTTTTCAGGAAGGCGATACCTGCGTAGTCATAGGAAGGCCGGAGAGATTCAAGGATTTTCTGGCGATCATACGCTGAGCAAGGCACAAAAGATATAGACACAGGTTTTCCTGCAGCTTTAATATTCGTCTTCCGCCTTATTAAAAAATTTAAGGAGGAAAAATGCATACCACAAGCTTCTTATTTGATCTCGGCATTGTCCTGTTTCTCGGTTTTTTTGCCGCACTGCTCATGAAAAGGCTGAACCAGTCGGTAATTATAGGCTACATAGCCGTGGGGGTGATCATCGGCCCGAATGTCACGGGACTGGTGCACGATACCGGCATACTGGGCAGTCTTTCCGAAATGGGCATCGTGTTTCTTATGTTTTTCCTTGGAATCGAGTTTTCCATCAATAAATTCAAGAGAATTAAAAATTCGGTCTTTTTCATCGGAACATACGAAATTGTATTCAACCTGATTCTGGGTCTCAGCCTGGGGGCCCTGCTGCATTTTGCCTTCAGGGAAAATCTCTTCTTCGCAGGAATCATAGCCTTCAGCAGCAGCGGAGTCGTGGCAAAGCTCCTTTTTGACATGAAGCGGACGGCGTCCAGGGAGTCGGAAATATTGATGGGCGTCATGGTTTTTGAGGATTTCTTTGCAATTATCATGCTCGGAATACTCTCAGGCTTTGCGGCCTTCGACAGGATACCGCTGGGGGCCCTTGCCCTTACGATAACCAAATCGATCATCTTTTACGCGGTATTCATACTTGCGGGCGTTTTTATTATAAACAAATTCATCGATGTGCTGACGCGCATCGATTCACAGGAGCTTTTCACGACCCTCATGATAGGCCTGATACTGCTTATAGGAGCACTCGCCGCATATTTCGGCCTCGCCTCGGCGGCGGGCGCCTTCCTCTTCGGCATGGTCATTGTCAGCTACGACGTCGAGGAGAGGCTTCACCGGACGGTGTCGGCCTTCAAGGACATATTTCTTACGGTATTCTTCATATCCTTCGGAATGCTCCTGGACCCCCGTCAGATACCGGACATTCTCTGGCTTATCGCTATTGCGGTGCCGGTATCCGTTGCAGGGGAAATCCTCATAACCTCCTCCTCGGCCTGGCTGAGCGGCTTCTCTCCCAAAAGCGCCACGGCTATAGGCACAAGCATGGTTGCCCGCGGCGAGTACTCCCTTATATTTGCTTCCATAGGCTTTGCGGCCGGCGCCATCAGCGAATCCCTGTATCAATTCACCGGGGTGTATGTTTTCATTATGACGCTGCTCGCCCCGATTGCCATGAAAAACTCCGCCCGCATCAAAAAAGTTATCACTGCGCTGATACCCGGATTTATAAAGCCGGGAATGATAAATGCAAGCCAAAAACTGAGGACGTCATTGAAGCCCAGAGAGGAAGATCAGGAATATCCGGGTTAAATCGTGTTGACAGGGGTATTCTACAAATGCTACCATATTTGTAGCAATTGTAAATAATAGAGCTTGGAGGTGTGCCGGATGGCAAAGGGTTCGATAAAAAGCTTTTGGAGCGATAAAAAGCGGGAAGGTGAGAGACTGCAGAAGATCTCTGCCAAAAAGAAACCGTCGGGTGCCGCAGACGGCGCCGGACCCAAAGAAGAAAACACATCGGAATTGAAGCCGGAAGATAAACAGGAATGACTGACGGGTTAGCGCTCCCTTTCGCAGAGGCGGGCCGCCGGAGCATTCGCTGCTTAAAAGGCACGGGGGAATACCCTCCGTGCCTTTTGACGTCCATGCCTATTCGGTTTTTATGGCCTCCAGCGCGCTCAGCTTCATTGCCCTTCTTGCGGGATAAAAGCCGGATATCAGGCCTACGAGTGTTGCGAAGCCTATGGAGGATAAGGCCAGCCACAGCGGAATAATGGAAATGGCGTTCCTCTCCCCGTCCGGTCCTGGCGGACCGCCTCCGCCCAGGAGACCGCCTCCCACAATATTAAGCAGATACGATGCGCCGAAGCTGAACAGCAGGCCTATAATACCCCCCATAAAGCCTATCATACCGGCTTCTATAAGAAACAGCCTCCTGATGTCCTTGAGCAGGCAGCCCAGCACCTTCATTATGCCTATCTCGCGCGTCCTTTCGAATATGGACATTATCATCGTGTTGGTTATGCCCAGCGCGGCGACCAGCAGAGAGATAGCTCCGATGCCTCCGAGCACCGCCTGTATGGTGCTTGCGGTCTTCTGCATGCTTTTTAATATGTCCGCAAGGCTCTGGGCGCCGTAACCCATTTCATTAATTTGCTTGGTCACCTTGGTTACATCGTTTATATCCTTTATTTTGACAAGTACCTGCTGGTAGCCCTCTTCCTGGTACATGCTCGCATACCTGGTGTCCTGGTTCTTGCTGTTTTCCCTGACAAGCTTCTTCAGGTAATCGATATTCATATAAATGGAATAGTCCTTCTCGTTCTGGGACTGCTCCAGCAGTCCGACGCCCTTTGCTTTGTAAAGCTTGGCGGGCTTTTTGTTCTCTTCGTCGGGCGGCGTTATTCCCAGCGGCCTTCTCTCTCCGTAGCTCATATCGAACGTCACCTCCAGCTTGTCGTTCAAAACATCGACTAGAGGCTCCTGGTCCGAGCCGTACATGCCGCCGTAGTAGAACACGCGGCTGCGGCCCGAGGCCTTGGGATTGTAAAAATTCATGGGCGTGGTGCTTCCAAACAGCAGGGCCGTCGTATCATCCTTGGTCAGCAGCCTGCCCTCCGCCAGTTTGAAATCGAACTTATCCATAACCGCAGGGTCAATGCCCATGATATTTCCGTAGGTCGTATATTTCCCGGAAATGATCTTCAAGGATGCCTGCATCACCGGCGTTATCGCCTCCACACCCTCCAGCTTGCCTATTTTGGCCACGCTCTTGTCGTCAAGAACCGTCATGGAGGGCTGGCCGCCCATCTGCATCATTTCCTGTGAGAAGAAATAAGGGGTGACGGTGATGACATTCAGGCTGCCCATCCGGCTTATTTCCTTCTTGAAGCTTTCGTTCATGCCTATGCCGAGGGAGAGCATGACAACGATGGCCGCAGTCCCGATGATGACACCCAGGATAGTCAGGAATGTCCTTATTTTTCTTCTCATGAAGTTTTTCAGGGTCAGCCTGATAAGGTCCAGGTTATTCATCCAGACTCATTTCCTTCCTCTTGATATGCTTTTTCCTCAAAACGATAAAGGTGACGACAGCCGCGATCACTACAAACGCAATTACGC
>JAEZJL010000196.1 GCA_023415815.1 Bacillota bacterium
AATCGACTTTATATCCTTTTAGCTTATCCCTGCCGTTCAGGAACGACAGCTCGATAAAGAATATGATACCCACGACCTCTCCCCCGAGCTTCTCGATCAGCTTGATATTGGACTCCGTCGTGCCCCCGGTCGCAAGAAGGTCGTCTACGATAACCACCTTCTGGCCCTGTCTGATGGCGTCCTCATGCATTTCGAGCACATCGGTGCCGTACTCCAGCTGATATTCAACCTTTATCGTATTGTACGGCAGCTTTCCCCTTTTCCTTATCGGTACAAAGCCCTTGTTGAGGTTGTACGCAAGCGGCGCGCCGAATATGAAGCCCCTCGACTCGGGACCCACGATCAGGTCGAAATCCCCCGAAGCGGCTGCCTTTACCTCCAGCTCCTCGATACACTGCCTCAGGGCTTCCGCATCCTGAAGCACCGTCGTTATATCAATAAAATCAATGCCCTCCTTGGGGAAACCCATCACATGCCTCAGCTTTGCCTTCAGATCCATCATTTTGCCTCCTTCAAGAGTTTATTTCTTATCTCTCCGAGCTTTCTGAAAAGCAGGGAATCTTCGAGATTCACCTTTTCCTTGCCGTCGAGCAGGGTGATATACATCCCCTTAAGCCCCAGCGGCTCTTTTTTCAACAGCTTCAGCTCCTCGAATATCTCAAAGCTTCTTTTCAGCTTGAAATAGTCCATGTATATTCCGCATTTTTCCGAAATGTTCCCAGCAAGCTTGAAAAGATCTTCAAACTCAAGGCGGATGCTATCCTCGCCTGTAGAGAGGCTGCGCCCGAAAGCGCGGATGTATTTATACACCGCAGCCAGGTCGGGCCTTTGAGGCAATATCTGCTCCAATCTGGAGGCACTCAGGCTTTGCAGGCCGCCGATATTTATATTATAGTCATTAGCCCCATTAAAAACAATACATTTGTCAAGAGTAAACGAAAAGCTGCGCTCCCTGAATTTTTCCCCGCTGGGACGCACATCCCTCAGGTTCAGCTGCGGCCTGCGCGAGTTGTTCCAGGAGTTGATTTCCATTGTAAATACGGAATCCAGCATATCGGCGGCCGAATAGCTTTCCGCCAGCTCGCCCATATTAAAGCCTATGGCGTCTATATGCAGTCCGCTGTCCTCCAGCCTCAGCTTAAGGTGCTTGCTGTCTCCTACCGTCCTTATGTCGCTGATTTTCATGCCTTCATATGCGAATACCGGCCCCGGATTTCCGGCTCCGAAGGGCGCCATAAGCTCCAGATCCGAAATATTCTGCATGGTGACGTCCTCTTTTCCGATAAAGGCGTCTATTTTCAGGCACGGAAGCAGGTCGGCCGGCGACAGCGCGCTGTCCGCATAGTCGTTGATCCGCCTCCTGAACTCATCCAGATTTTCGGCTTTCAACGAGAGGCCTGCCGCCAGCTCATGTCCGCCGAACTTTTCCAGGAGGTCCTCGCAGTGCATGAGCGCCTTGAACAGGTTGAAGCCCTCTATGCTCCTGCCCGAGCCCTTTCCGATCCCGTTCTCCTCCGAAACCAGTATTGCAGGCCGGTGGTATCTTTCCATTATTTTTGAGGCCACGATCCCGATAATGCCGTGATGCCATCCGGTTCCGCGGACTACCAGCACCTTTTCCCTTTCGGCGTCTACCTGTGTGTCGATGTATGAAACCGCCTGCCTCAGTATTTCTGTCTCGGTCTCCTGCCGGAAACGGTTTTCGGCGTCCAGCTCGCGGGCGATTGCCGCGGCAAGCTCCGGATCGTCCGTGGTGAAGAGCCTGACCGCCCTTGCGGCGCTGCCGATTCTTCCCGCGGCGTTTATCCTGGGCGCCAGCGCAAAGCCCACGCCCCAGGCCGTCACCGGCTTTCCGTTGAGGCCTGCAACCTCGAGCAGGGCCTTGACTCCCGGATTTGACGACTTTTCTATGGCCTGCAGTCCATGTTTCACTATAATCCTGTTTTCATCCAGAAGCGGCACGACATCGGCAACCGTGCCGAGTGTGACCAGGTCCAGGTACTTTTCCCATACCGCTCCGGCATTCAGCCGGCTGCAAAGGGCCTGTACCAGCTTGAACACCACCCCGACGCCCGCCAGCTCCTTGAAGGGATAAGTGCAGTCGGGCCGGCAGGGGTTGACGATGGCATACGCCCCTGGGAGCACGTCCTTGCATTCATGGTGGTCGATGATGACGGCCTGCATGCCGCAGCTGTTTATGTATTCGACCTCTTCCACCGCCGTTATGCCGCAGTCGACGGTCAGTATGAGCTCCGAGCCGAGCCGTCGCACCTTGTCCAGCGCTCCGATGGAAAGGCCGTAGCCGTCGTCCATCCGGTCGGGGATGTAATAATCAACTTTTGCGCCCCGCGACAGGAGAAAATCGTATAGCACCGAGGTGCTTGTTATTCCGTCGACATCATAATCGCCGTATATCGTAATATGCTCGGCTGCTGCAATCGCGCCGCAAATCCGGTCCGCAGCCCGGTCCATGTCCTTGAGTAAAAACGGGTCGCTCATTTCCTCCATGCGCGGATACAGAAAGCTCTTGATATATCCGGCATCCGTTACTCCCCTGTTTATAAAAACCCTGGCGAGAAGCCCGGATATGCCCGCCTCAGCCACCAGCCTGCCTGTTTCGCTGCCGGGTATATCCTTGTAAAGCCATATTTTTTCCTGCACTTATACACCGCCGCTTGATAGTAAAAAAGCTCGATTCTCATCGAGCTTTTATCCTAATATTTTTTTAGCTATCTGGTTAATCATCTTTCCGTCGGCTCTGCCCTTCACTTTGGGAAGCACCGCCTGCATGACCTTTCCCATGTCCTTCGGCGAGGCTGCTCCGATTTCCGCCACCGTCTCTCTTACGATGGGCTCGAGCTCTTCCTCGGTAAGCTGCCGGGGCAGATACTGCAGCAATGTCTCTATTTCTATTTTCAGTGAGTCTATCAGGTCCTGCCTGCCGCTTTTCTCAAATTCCGGCAATGAATCCCTGCGTTTTTTGACTTCCTTTGCCAATACATCCAATATGCCATCATCATCGAGAGTAATCCTGTTATCCTTTTCAACCTGAAGCACCGCCGACCTTGCCATCTGGATCGTGTTCTTCCTGATTACGTCCTTCTCCCTCATGGCAACTTTCATATCTTCCAGCAGCTGTTCCTTAAGGGACATACGTCAGCCTCCCTTGTGACTTATTGCTCCGGGACCGTAACAGTCGCGGTATTATTTAAACTTCCTCTTCCTAGCCGCTTCAGATTTTTTCTTTCTTCTAACACTCGGCTTTTCATAATGCTCTCTCTTCCTGACTTCCGCAAGGACTCCGGCTTTTGCGCACTGACGCTTAAACCTCTTAAGAGCACTATCGAGAGATTCATTCTCTTTGACTCTAACTTCTGACATGTATATCCCTCCCTCCGATGGTAGCAATTGTGCCAGGCATAAGCTGCATTTGCTGCTGCTAAAATTTCTGGAAACCAAGCAAAATATAGCACACACTATATTATATATTAACCTTCAAAATAAAGTCAATAAAAATCTCAGGGACATCGAATCCCCGAGATTTTTGCAATTTGTTACGGAACAAATTGCCCGAATAAAAATCTCAGGGACGCCAGGCCCGTTATTTTGGCTTTTCGGGCTGCTCCGATCTGCCCGAATAAAAATCCAGGGACGCCAGGCCCGCTATTTTGCTTTTCGGGCCGCCTCAAATTTCCCGGATAGCCTTCAGATGATTTTGGGGCCTAGAGTGACGCCGCCGAGCAGGTGGTAATGCAGGTGGAAAACCGTCTGGCCAGCATCGGCTCCGCAGTTGTTTATCAATCTGAAGCCCTTGTCGGCTATACCCAGCTTTGCGGCTATCTTCGCAGCAGCGAGATGGATATCGGCCAGAACGCCTGCATTGGCCTCGGTCAAGGATCTGACATCCGCAATATGTTCCTTGGGTACGATGATCACATGCACCGGCGCCACCGGGTTTATGTCGTTAAAAGCCAGCACTTTTTCATCCTCGTACACTATGCCGGACGGTATCTGCCTGTTTATTATCCTGCAAAAAATACAATCTTCCATATATGAACCTCCTGATCGGGTTTATTTTACCTGCTCGCTTATTGTGGCAAGCGCAAGCTTCAGCGCTTCGTCAATCCTTGAAGCGTCCTTCCCGCCCGCCTGGGCCATGTCGGGCCTGCCGCCGCCGCCGCCGCCCGCAGCCTTCGCCGCTTCCCTGATGATGTTGCCGCAGTGGACGCCTCGCCCTACGGCATCCCCGGAGGCCATGGCCACAAAGCTTACCTTCCCGCCAAAGCCCGAGGCAAGGATGACAACGCCGCTGCCAAGCTTGTTTTTCAGCATGTCGCCCGTATTTCTCAGCGCTTCCATGTCCAGCTGGTCAAAGCGCGCGGCAACAGCCTTCACACCCTTGAAATCAACCGCGTTTGCCATAATGTCGTCCACGGAGCCGCTCACGAGTTTGTTCCTGAGGCGTTCGATCTCCTTCTCGGAATTTTTCAGTTCGGCGTTCAACGCATCTACCTTTCTCAGACTGTCCTGAGGGCTTGACTTGAGCGCCGAGGAAATATTGTTCAAAAGCTCCTCTTTTTCATTGAAGTATTCTATTGCAGCCTCTCCGGTCAGCGCCTCTATCCTTCTTACGCCCGCGGCCACGCCGCTTTCTCCGAGAATCTTGACGAGTCCGGCCTGAGCGGTCGAGGAGAGATGTGTGCCGCCGCACAGCTCGGTGCTGTAATCCCCGGCCCTGACTACCCTCACGACGCTGCCGTATTTTTCTCCGAAGAGCGCCATTGCCCCCAGCTTCCGGGCGTCGTCTATCGGCATTTCCTGAACGTCGACGCACAGGTTTTCCAGTATTTTTTCATTTACGAGCCTCTCAACCTTTTTGAGCTCTTCCCTTGTGAGCGCCGTAAAATGGTTGAAGTCGAATCTCAGCCTGTCGGGCCCCACCAGCGAGCCGGCCTGTGTGACATGGCTCCCGAGCACATCCCTCAGCGCCTTCTGGAGAAGGTGCGTGGTCGTGTGGTTTCTGGCTGTGGCAAGCCGTCTGGCGGCATCTATTTTTACCCTGGCGGAGGAGCCTTTTTCAATAATGCCCCGCTCAACCG